>NZ_CP032621.1:1200000-1500000 GCF_003627155.1 Streptococcus gwangjuense | reverse complement strand
AATCGTACAAATCGTCCTTGGCCTCTACCTAGTCAGTGTGTTGGTATCAAGGGTCTATCTGGGAGTTCATTATCCATCAGACGTTCTTGCCAGTCTCTGTGTGGGTTTGGGAGTTTTGTTTATCGAATTTCCCTTCTATGACAAGCTCCGCTTCCAATGGCGATTTAAAGGCAAGCAGAAGTGAATATCAAATTCTCTTGAGGAGAAGGAAATGAAAGTCAACATAAAAGCTCTCAATCCGACTCAACTATACTTATCAGAAAAGAAACTAGCAGGCATCCAGACACTTTATCAGTCGGCAGAAATAATCCATGTTGCTCCAATCAGTATTCTTGCGTTCGGAGATTACTTGTTGATTACAGATGGGCATCACAGGGCTTATCAGGCTTTATTGGCAGGTCGGGATACGATTTCTGCTGAGTGGGATAGAGATGGTGGTGATGAACTATATCATCTCTATGCGCAAGCCTGCGAAGAAAGAAAAATCTACTCTGTTCTGGATTTAAAAAATCATATCTTAGCTCAAGATGAGTATGAAGCAAAATGGTATAACTGGTGTGATGGTTTTAATCAAGCAGCAACTCTTTTGTTGAAAAGGAAAGCAGATGAAACAGACCCTACAAATAGATAATTCACTGCGTCTGGTTCCTTATTATAAGGTCAATCATTGTGATGAAGCTTTTGCTTGGTATCAGAATGTGGACTTAGTTTACCTCGTAGATGGGGTGAAGCTTCCTTATAGTCAAGAAACTTTGGAAGCCATGTATTCCTATTTGGATCAGCATGGTGAGCTTTTTTGGATTGAAGTCAAGGAGAAGGGTGAATGGTTTCCAATTGGGGATGTTACACTATCTCAGGACAATCTCCCCATTGTGATTGGAAATCCCGCTTACCAACATCGAGGACTTGGAAAAAAGATCCTAAGTACTTTGATTGAATTGGCTCGAATAAAAGGATGGAAAGAATTGAGAGTCAAGGAAATCTACACTTACAATCATGTATCTAGGCGCTGTTTCAAGTCGCTTGGATTTGTGGAAAATGGAGCAACAGAAAAAGGAACGAGTTTTGTATTGAAATTAGTCTAATCTAACTTGTTTTTTAACTAAAAATCTGATAAACTAAGTAGTAATTGAATAGAAATCTGCAAGACTAGTAACTCAAGGGAAGTATATCAGGGAGGAGAGCCGTGACTGAAAGCTCTCCATATGAAAGCTGGGCGAATTCACTTGCGCATGGATTTAGAAATGAAGGTCTGACTTGTCAGATAAAAACGGATGGTACCGCGTGTCAACGCTCCGAGTGGAGTTTTTGGCATGTGGTTTTCTTTTTATCTACGAGCGACTGATGGAGGAATTATGTCAACTATTGAAGAACAATTAAAAGCGCTTCGCGAAGAAACGCTGGCTAGCTTGAAGCAGATTACTGCTGAAAATGAAAAAGAGATGCAAGACTTGCGTGTCTCTGTCCTTGGTAAAAAGGGTTCGCTCACTGAAATCCTCAAAGGGATGAAAGATGTTTCTGCTGAGATGCGTCCAATCATCGGGAAACACGTCAATGAAGCTCGTGATGTCTTAACAGCAGCCTTTGAAGAAACAGCTAAGCTTTTGGAAGAAAAGAAAGTTGCAGCTCAATTGGCTAGCGAGAGCATTGATGTGACACTTCCAGGGCGTCCTGTTGCGACTGGTCACCGTCATGTTCTTACACAAACAAGTGAAGAAATCGAAGATATTTTCATTGGAATGGGTTACCAAGTCGTGGATGGTTTTGAAGTGGAGCAAGACTACTATAACTTTGAACGTATGAACCTTCCAAAAGACCACCCAGCTCGTGATATGCAGGATACTTTCTATATTACTGAAGAAATCTTGCTCCGTACCCACACGTCTCCAGTTCAAGCGCGTGCCATGGATGCCCATGATTTTTCTAAAGGTCCTTTGAAGATGATCTCGCCAGGGCGTGTGTTCCGTCGTGACACAGACGATGCGACTCACAGTCACCAGTTCCACCAAATCGAAGGTTTGGTTGTTGGGAAAAATATTTCTATGGCTGACCTTCAAGGAACGCTTCAATTGATCGTTCAAAAAATGTTCGGTGAAGAGCGTCAAATCCGTCTGCGTCCATCTTACTTCCCATTCACAGAGCCATCTGTTGAGGTGGATGTTTCTTGCTTCAAGTGTGGTGGAGAAGGCTGTAACGTATGTAAGAAAACAGGTTGGATCGAAATTATGGGTGCCGGTATGGTTCACCCACGTGTCCTTGAAATGAGTGGTATCGATGCGACTGTTTACTCGGGCTTTGCCTTTGGTCTTGGACAAGAGCGTGTAGCTATGCTCCGTTATGGAATCAACGATATCCGTGGATTCTACCAAGGAGATGTCCGCTTCTCAGAACAGTTTAAATAATGATTAGAAAAGTAGAAATGGCAGATGTTGAGGTGTTGGCTAAAATAGCCAAACAAACCTTTCGTGAAACATTTGCTCATGATAATACGGAAGAGCAGTTACAGGAATACTTTGAAGAGGCTTATAGTCTGAAAACTTTATCAACTGAGTTGGAAAATTCTGACTCCGAAACCTATTTCATTATGCGCGAAGAGGAGATAGCTGGTTTTCTCAAAGTCAACTGGGGAAGTGCTCAGACTGAGAGAGAATTAGAGGATGCTTTTGAAATTCAACGCCTCTATGTGCTACAAAAATTCCAAGGATTTGGACTAGGTAAGCAATTGTTTGAATTCGCTCTTGAACTTGCTACAAAAAATAGTTTTTCTTGGGCTTGGCTAGGTGTTTGGGAGCATAATACAAAAGCTCAAGCATTTTATAATCGATATGGTTTTGAAAAATTTAGCCAACATCATTTTATGGTTGGTCAAAAAGTAGATACGGATTGGTTACTGAGAAAGAAATTAAGGTAAGAAGATGATTCTTCTATTGAAATGATAGGAAAGGAAAAGAACCAGAGTGACAACTGTCATTCTGGAAAACTAAATTATGCTTGTATCTTATAAATGGTTAAAAGAATTGGTGGACATTGATGTGCCATCACAAGAGTTGGCTGAAAAAATGTCAACTACAGGGATCGAGGTAGAAGGTGTGGAATCACCGGCTGCCGGTCTCTCAAAAATTGTCGTCGGTGAGGTCTTGTCTTGCGAAGATGTGCCAGAAACTCACCTTCATGTTTGTCAGGTTAACGTTGGCGAGGAAGAAGCTCGTCAAATCGTTTGTGGTGCACCGAATGTGCGTGCTGGTATCAAGGTTATGGTGGCTCTTCCGGGAGCTCGTATCGCTGACAACTACAAAATCAAAAAAGGAAAAATCCGTGGCTTGGAGTCACTTGGAATGATTTGTTCACTTGGTGAATTGGGTATTTCTGACTCAGTTGTGCCTAAGGAATTCGCAGATGGCATCCAAATCTTGCCAGAAAATGCCGTTCCAGGTGAGGAAGTCTTCTCATATCTAGACTTGGATGATGAAATCATCGAACTGTCTATCACACCAAACCGTGCAGATGCCCTTTCTATGCGTGGAGTGGCTCACGAAGTGGCAGCTATCTATGATAAGGCAGTCAACTTTAAAGAATTTACTCTTTCAGAAACTGACCAAGCTGCAACAGATGCTCTTTCTGTGGGCATTGAGACAGACAAGGCGCCTTACTATGCAGCTCGTATCTTGGACAATGTGACTATCGCACCAAGTCCACAATGGTTGCAAAACCTTCTCATGAACGAAGGAATCCGTCCAATCAATAACGTAGTGGACGTGACCAACTATATTCTGCTCTACTTTGGTCAACCAATGCACGCCTTTGACTTGGATACCTTTGAAGGGAGCGACATCCGTGTACGTGAAGCGCGCGTCGGTGAAAAATTGGTGACCTTGGATGGTGAAGAACGTGACTTGGACGTGAATGACTTAGTTATCACTGTCGCAGACAAGCCAGTTGCTCTTGCAGGTGTTATGGGTGGTCAAGCAACAGAAATCTCTGAAAGATCTAGTCGTGTCGTCCTTGAAGCTGCTGTTTTCAATGGCAAATCTATCCGTAAGACCAGCGGTCGCCTTAACCTTCGTTCAGAATCGTCTTCTCGCTTTGAAAAAGGGATCAATGTGGCAACTGTTAACGAAGCTCTTGATGCGGCAGCTAGCATGATTGCAGAGCTTGCAGGTGCGACTGTGCGTAAAGGCATCGTTTCAGCGGGTGAGCTTGATACCTCTGATGTGGAAGTTTCTTCAACTCTTGCTGATGTTAACCGTGTCCTTGGAACAGAGCTTTCATACGCTGATGTAGAAGACGTCTTCCGTCGTCTTGGCTTTGGTCTTTCTGGAAATGCAGACAGCTTTACAGTCAGCGTCCCACGTCGTCGTTGGGATATCACAATCGAGGCAGACCTCTTTGAAGAAATCGCTCGTATTTATGGTTATGATCGCTTGCCAACCAGCCTTCCAAAAGATGATGGTACAGCTGGTGAATTGACAGCTACACAAAAACTCCGCCGTCAAGTTCGTACGATTGCTGAAGGGGCAGGTTTGACAGAAATCATCACCTACGCTCTAACAACTCCTGAAAAAGCAGTTGAGTTTACAGCTCAACCAAGTAACCTTACAGAACTTATGTGGCCCATGACTGTGGACCGTTCTGTCCTCCGTCAAAATATGATTTCTGGTATCCTAGATACAGTTGCTTACAACGTGGCTCGTAAGAATAAAAACTTGGCTCTTTACGAGATTGGAAAAGTCTTTGAACAAACAGGTAATCCAAAAGAAGAACTTCCAAATGAAATCAACAGCTTTGCCTTTGCCTTGACAGGCTTGGTTGCTGAAAAAGATTTCCAAACAGCAGCAGTTCCAGTTGATTTCTTCTATGCTAAGGGAATCCTTGAATCCCTCTTTGCTCGTTTGGGACTCCAAGTAACTTATACAGCAACATCTGAAATCGCTAGCCTTCATCCAGGTCGTACAGCTATGATTTCACTCGGTGACCAAGTTCTTGGTTTCCTTGGCCAAGTGCATCCAGTCACTGCTAAGGCTTACGATATTCCAGAAACGTATGTAGCTGAGCTCAACCTTTCAGCCATCGAAGCTGCCCTTCAACCAGCTGCTCCATTTGTGGAAATCACCAAATTCCCAGCAGTCAGCCGTGACGTTGCACTCCTTCTCAAGGCAGAAGTGACCCACCAAGAAGTTGTGGACGCTATCCAAGCTGCCGGCGTGAAACGTTTGACAGATATCAAACTCTTTGACGTTTTCTCAGGCGAAAAATTGGGACTTGGTATGAAGTCAATGGCTTATAGCTTGACTTTCCAAAATCCAGAAGATAGCTTAACGGACGAAGAAGTCGCACGCTATATGGAAAAAATCCAAGCGTCTCTTGAAGAAAAAGTCAATGCAGAAGTACGTTAAAGTATCAATCCATCCTTTGGGGTGGATTTTTGCTTTTCAAATAACCATTCAGGATCAAAAATAGACAGTTGAGGAACAGAAGAGATAAATTAGAATTTAGCACTGTATAATGTACTCATAACTCAAAGTACCCTAAGATTTTTTACTAAAATGAGGATGATAAAAATGGACAGAAATCATTGTAAAGGCTATCAAAAAGGAGTATAATGAGTGCAAGACATTTCGGAGGTGAAAGATGCTAGAAGTAAGAAGTCTAGAGAAAAGTTTTGGACCCAAGCAAGTTTTGTTTGGTATTGACTTTCAAGCACGACCAGGTCGTATTTTGGGATTAGTAGGGAAAAACGGTGCTGGGAAAACAACGATTTTCCACAGTATTTTGAAGTTTTTAGAATACCAAGGAGAAATCAGTCTAGATGGTCAGGATATTCGTCAAGAGACCTATGCTCGGATTGGCTATCTGCCTGAAGAACGCAGTCTCATGCCTAAATTGACAGTCCTTGAACAAGTTCGCTATTTGGCGACTCTAAAAGGTATGGATGCTAAGGAAATCAGGGAAAAACTTCCTCAATGGATGAAGAGGTTGGAAGTGAAAGGGAAGCTGACAGATAAAATTAAGAGTCTGTCAAAAGGAAATCAGCAGAAGATTCAGCTCATTATTACTCTGATTCATGAACCAGACTTGATTATCTTGGATGAGCCTTTCAGTGGATTGGACCCAGTTAATACAGAATTGCTCAAACAAGTTATTTTTCAGGAAAAAGAGCGCGGAGCAACCATTATCTTTTCTGACCATGTCATGACCAACGTCGAGGAGCTTTGTGACGATATTCTCATGATTCGAGATGGTCGTGTGGTCTTGCATGGGCCAGTTCAGGATGTCCGCAATCAATACGGGAAAACGCGTCTCTTTGTTTCAAGTGAACGAAGCAAGGAAGAATTGGAAAACCTTCCTCATGTCAAACAGGTGAGCTTGACCAAACAAGGTAGTTGGAAATTGATCTTAGAGGATGAGAGCGCTGGAAGGGAACTCTTCCCAATCTTGACTCAGGGGCAATACATCACAACCTTTGACCAGCAAGCGCCAACAATTGATGAAATCTTTAAACTAGAATCAGGGGTGGAAGTATGAGCAATATGTGGGTTGTAATGAAGGAAACCTATCTTCGACATGTCAAATCGTGGAGTTTCTTCTTTATGGTGATTTCACCATTCTTGTTTATCGGTCTCTCTGGAGGAATTGGCTATCTCCAAGGCTCTTCTATGGCCAAAAATAGTAAGATAGCAGTAGTAACAACTGTGCCATCTGTGGAAGATGGGCTCAAGGGTACTAATGGTATCAACTTTGATTATAAGGATGAAGCCAGTGCCCAAGCTGCTATCAAAGATGAGAAAATCAAGGGTTACCTAACTATTGATCAAGAGGATAGTGTCATCAAAGCCGTTTACCATGGTGAAACTTCTCTTGAAACAGGCATCAAGCTAGCAGTGACCAATAAACTCAATGAGCTTCAAGGTCAACTCAATCGCTCGGCGGCTAATTTGTCTCAAGAACAGGAAAAACGCCTGAGTCAAACCGTTGATTTTACTGAGAAGATTGATGAATCTAAGGAAAACAAAAAAATTGTTCAAACCATTGCGGCCGCAGGGCTTGGTTTCTTCCTTTATATGATTTTGATTACCTATGCTAGTGTCACTGCTCAGGAAGTGGCTAGTGAGAAAGGAACCAAAATTATGGAGGTGGTCTTCTCTAGTATCCGAGCTAGTCATTATTTCTACGCTCGCATGCTGGCTCTGCTTCTTGTGATTTTGACCCATATTGGCATTTACGTCGTGGGTGGACTTGCTGCCATTCTTCTCTTTAAAGACCTACCAATCTTGGCACAATCTGGTATTTTAAACCATATAGGAGAGGCTTTCTCGCTCAACACCTTATTGTTTGTCTTGGTTAGCCTCTTTATGTACGTTGTTTTAGCAGCCTTCCTAGGTTCTATGGTTTCTCGTCCTGAGGATGCAGGAAAAGCCTTGTCGCCTTTGATGATTTTGATTATAGGTGGTTTTTTTGGAGTGACAGCTCTAGGTGCAGCTGGTGACAATCTCATCTTGAAGATTGGTTCATATATTCCCTTTATTTCGACTTTCTTCATGCCGTTTAGAGCTATTAATGGTTATGCAAATGGGTTAGAATCATGGATTTCGCTTGCTATTACGATTGCTTTTGCAGTAACGGCAACAGTCTTTATCGGACGTATGTATGCTAGTCTCGTTCTGCAAACAGATGATTTAGGTCCTTGGAAAACCTTTAAACGTGCCTTATCTTATAAATAGAAGAGCCTCGCGAAAGCGAGGTTTTTTAGAGATAAAAAGAGTGGAATTCAGAAAAATATTTTTCATATCTATTGACTTTTAGGGGTGAAATTTGGTATTATAGTAGGCGGTATTGTTTACCCCATTTGAAAGGCCCCGGAACCTTCCAAATACTTTTCGATGGGAAGGAACACCCATCATCGTAAACAAAAATCGAACTATATATAGGAGAAATCATGAACAAAACAACATTTATGGCTAAACCAGGCCAAGTTGAACGTAAATGGTACGTAGTTGACGCAACTGATGTACCACTTGGACGTCTTTCTGCAGTAGTTGCTAGCGTACTTCGCGGAAAAAACAAACCAACATTTACACCACACACTGATACAGGTGACTTTGTGATTGTTATCAATGCTGAAAAAGTTAAATTGACTGGTAAAAAAGCAACTGATAAAATCTACTACACTCACTCAAACCACCCAGGTGGATTGAAACAAATCTCTGCAGGTGAACTTCGTTCTAAAAATGCAGTACGTTTGATTGAGAAATCAGTTAAAGGTATGCTTCCACACAATACACTTGGACGCGCTCAAGGTATGAAGTTGAAAGTATTTGTTGGAGCTGAGCACACTCACGCTGCACAACAACCAGAAGTTCTTGACATTTCAGGACTTATCTAAGGAAAGGAACAATAAAGTATGTCACAAGCACAATATGCAGGTACTGGACGTCGTAAAAACGCTGTTGCACGCGTTCGCCTTGTTCCAGGAACTGGTAAAATCACTGTTAACAAAAAAGATGTTGAAGAGTACATCCCACACGCTGACCTTCGTCTTGTAATCAACCAACCATTCGCAGTTACTTCAACTGCAGGTTCATACGACGTTTTCGTTAACGTTGTAGGTGGTGGATACGCTGGTCAATCAGGAGCTATCCGTCACGGTATCGCTCGTGCCCTTCTTCAAGTAGACCCAGACTTCCGCGATTCATTGAAACGCGCAGGACTTCTTACACGTGACTCACGTAAAGTTGAACGTAAGAAACCAGGTCTTAAGAAAGCTCGTAAAGCATCACAATTCTCAAAACGTTAATTCGAAAGAATTACTATACTTACAGAGAGCACCTTTCGGGGTGTTCTTTTTTGTATTTTCTTACTAAATTGGTGCAATTGACACAGTTGTTGCGACTTTAGTCGCTTACAAATGTGGCTGCAACCTGACGAAGTCAGTTGCCTCAAAACGTTAATCAATGCTATTATATCAACGTTTCGAAACACTTCATGGTTTACACTATGGGGTGTTTTTTTAAAAGTTTACCTTATTGTTTTAGGGAAATTATAGTCAATTGAAATAAGAACAAGACAAAAGAGCCTTAAAAAAAGTATTGTAACGTGGTAATACCTTTTTGAGGTGCTTTTTGATATGAGCCCATGTTTTCTCAATAGGATTGTACTCAGGTGAGTAGAGATGAAGTGGTAAAAGTTTATGCCCAAATTATTCACATAAGCGCTCTAGCTTACCCCATTCTATGGAATCTTGCATTATTCATAATATAGTTGCTTAGTTTTAAAAAAGTATGTTATAATAAATTTATGGTATATAGTACAGATTTTAAACAAAGTTACCAAATGTTTTATATCTTCACTTCAACCATTTAGGGACTTGACTTTTCTTTCCAAAACAATTACAATGAAGGTACGAAGTTTATGTGTTGTTCTGATGATTAGTCATCTGGTTGTCAGATGCACTTTTTATTTAATTGTCAATGATCTCAATCGATAGGGATTATTATTTTAATTTTGAATATCGCTATCAGCTATAACTAAATTTTATCGCTATAAGCGATATTTTTCAAGAGATTTTTGAAACTTTTTTAAAAAATTTTGAAGAGGAACAACTATGGCGTTTGCAGAACGTTTAAAGGAATTACGAAAACAAGCTAATCTAACTCAAGTCGAACTAGCAAAGCGATTAGGAATAGGACAATCTTCTTATGCAGATTGGGAGAGAGGTAGGAAAAAACCGACCCAAGAAAATCTAGTTAAAATTTCGCAAGTATTGAGTGTTTCAATAGACTATTTAGTTGGAAATTCAGAAGAAAAATCAAATGATTTAGACAATATTGAATTGCTTTTCCGTATGAACTCAAAAGGACTGACCGACGAAGAAAAGGAAATTTTCAAAAAAGAGTTGATTGAGTTTATGAAGGAGCGGAAGAAGGCTTTTAATAAAGGAGAGTAAAATACAACTAATAGGCTTAATGATGGTCAGATAATGTGTTATATAATCAAACAACCAAGATGGTTGAAAATGCTGTTTGATTTTTTATTCACAGTATGATAACATGTATATAAAATTCTTAAAAATTTGTCTATAATAAATGGAAAGAAGGATATTTTGGAATCGTTAATAACAATATTTATTTTAATTGCTGCTTTCTCTATCTATTATACTTTTGCAAAAAACAAATTTAGAAAATACGGTAATTCTCCAGTTAATAAAAAAATTGATCTAATTTACTCAAAGTGGTATAGAACAAGTGCCTATCTATTGAATAGAAAAAGTACAACTATATACGAGATTGATAAATTGTTATATTCATTAAAAGAAGAATTGAAGGATGTTGGTATTTCTGAAAATGACATTAAATCTTATATAGAAATGCTTAAGGCATATAAAGAAAATGTCCAATTTGGTATTAAAGATGTATTAATTGGAATACTAACTTTTGTTACTACAAACTCACTAGTAACCGATTATGTAAAAAATAATCAGGATAGCATTGTCAAGGCGATCAATACATATCTTTCTAACCCTGAAAATGTTAATCAAGCCATAAATGCATTGATAATTTTTATAGCAATAGTAGTCTTGTTTGCTGTTATTTGGGTGATGATAAAAGTGGCTACACTAGATACTATTCATAAAAAAAGTCAAAGACTATTTGTTTTAAATGGTCTTCTCAATATGTGGAATTATAAAGAGAATCAAGTTGTAGAAAAAATATCAGATATTAATGAGCCGGAAGCTGAAACGGTATATGTGAACTTAAAGTTTGGAAAATCAAAAACAGATGAATTTATTGTTACTTCTTTAGGAGAAAACACTGATAAATATTTTTTTGCTATCTATGATAAATTCGTTACTATGCTAGATAATTTAAATGATAAAGTAAAAATAATTCTTCAGTTTATATTAGCGATTTTGCTTCCAAACATACTGGGTTTAGCTTTGTATTCAATCACCTCTCTTCTTATCTTGATTTGGTGTGGCGTTATTAATTTAACTTTTGTTATTGCGGTAATTACATCAGCTTTTTTATTGATTATGATAGTGATTATTTCCATGATGTATTTCGGAATGTTTAAATCAACATTCGAAAAATATAAATCAATGCCTAATACTTCTGTGAACGTTAGAAAGATGTCCAAAGTCAATTATTCTCAAATAATTTTAGCCTGCCTTATCTATGGTTGTGTAGCATACACATTCCATAACATTCATTGGTTCTTATACTTTAGTCTGTTGCCCCCGGCATTTGTTATTTTTATGTCTATACGTTGGTCTCCAGAAATTAATAATAGTCAGGATAATAATTCTGAGGTAAGCCACTCTACAAACGCTAATAGTTAATAAAATGGTAGACAATTGTCTACTTTTTTTATATAATGAACTCAATCAATTTGGTTTATTTTTGTTATTTATACTTAAAGGAGGTACAGTTCTTTGGATGAATTGTATGCAAGAGTAAGTAATGTTATAAAACAGAAACTGTATCAGTACATAAAAGATCAGAATATCTCCCTACTGGATTATCACTTTACGGACTTTTTTCAGTATTGTATTAAAGAAAACAAAATTCAGGTTATGAGTCATCATTTTACAAATCGTAAGATTGAAGGATTGACAATAATTGACCAAGATGGAATAAGCTTTTCCTATGAAAGAGATAATCCAAAAGTTAAGCAGAATTTTACTCTTTGTCATGAACTAGGCCATTTTATTCTTAACCATAGTGGTACGTGCTTTACTGAATCTGTATATAATCAGGAAAATGTATTAGAAAGAGAGGCGAATATCTTTTTAGCTGTTGTATTGATGCCCGATATTGTGCTATTGTCTAAAATTTATTACAGTTGTGAAAGCTTCCAAAAAGTACAAAATAGCCTAGAAGTTTCAAAGCAAGCCTTGTATTTTCGTTTATTGGATCTCTTGCGTGAGTATTTCCCTAATAAAGAAGGTCAAATTAAATCGGCTATTGAAGACTATATCCAGAGAAACAATGCTTCAATTCATAATTTTTTTCATAATATTAAAGAAAAAATAATTGCAGAATTTAATCAATATGGACCTCCTTTGATGAATCAGATTCGAAATCGAATTGATGAAAAGGGATTTGTTTCTAGTCAAGAGGTACCAGAGTTACTTCATCAAGAAAATTGGGCTAATTTAAAAGAAAATATTAAACATTTGAAAATTTGGCTAGTATATAATAAGGGCAAACAAATAGCATATGCTTGGGATAGTTTGAAGTTATCAGATGAACAAGCAAGGAAAAAGCTGAATTACAATTATTATTAATGTGAGGTGAATTTAATGTATCAACCAGAAAAACTTAAAGCTCGTAGAAAAGAGCTTGGCATGACTCAAAAAGAAATTTCAGACCAATTAGGTATAACGTTTCAAGCTTACTCAGCTTGGGAGCGTGGAATAAAAGAACCATCGAAAGAAAAGGTCTCTCAATTAGAAAAGATTCTGAATGTTTCAGTAGGATATTTTACCGAGATTGAAATAGTACAGATATATAATAGTCTTTCAAATAACGGAAAAGAAAAAGTAGTAGCTTATGCTCACGACTTGTTGGAAGAAGAGAAAAGTAAAAAAGTGACATATATTTCAGAAAAACTTTTTGAATATCATGTTTACGAAAGAATGTCTGCAGGTATTGGTGCTTCTGTTTATGGTGACCGTAATTTTGATACAGTCTATTTTAATGAGGAGTTGGCTCATGATTTTGCTTCTTGGGTATCAGGTGATTCAATGGAACCAAAATACCATAATGGATCTGTAGCACTGATTCGAGAGACTGGTTTTGATTATGATGGAGCTGTGTACGCAGTTGTATGGAACAATCAAACCTATATTAAAAGAGTCTATCGCGAAGAAGAAGGGTTACGTTTAGTTTCGATTAATCCTAAATACAAAGATATTTACCTCTCCTATGATGAGGATCCACGGGTTGTAGGAATCATTGTTGGGAATTTTGTACCTATGGAGGGTTAGGTTGTGGGATATTTTGATTACCCAGTTGTATGTTGGCAGACTGACAGGAATATTTGAAGTCAAATCCGACAAGAGAAAAGAGCGATATACAGGGCAAGTGACTGAAATAAGTCCGTCTAAAATCACAATAAAAACAGCTGATAAGTACCAGTTACTACAAGTAGCTGACATTTTGGGCATCAGTTTAATGGAGGAATTGACAGATGAGTAGGAGAGAAATTTATAAGGATAAATTACAGTTTGACTATTTCTCGGATTCCTAAATTAATTTTGAAGAAGACTTCTATAAGTATTCAGCTATGGATGTACGATTGACATTCCTCACTGATGATATACTAAGAGAAATGGTGATGAGCCATAAGAATTATTTCAAACTCAATAAAGAGAACAGTAAAGACGGACGAGATCACTATTTTTACTTTAAAATTGAAATGAGTGATGAAAGCAAGACGGTTCGGAAGTATCAGTATTTGAGGGTGTTTAGTAGTGCACAATGAAAATTGGTTTTACTCTCTCGGACTGAGTCAATTTAGTCCATCTATGATATAATGTATAATACGAAAATATTATCAAAAATATACGTTATGGTATAAAAATCAATTTAAAAGAATAAATACCATGTTAACCAATGAGGAGTTTTATGACTGTTTTAAATGCTGTATCACTATTTTCTAGTATAGGAATTGCGGAATATTATTTAAAAGATATTGGAATAAATGTAGTTCTTGCAAATGAGATAGATAGCAAAAGATCTAAAGCACATTTAGATATTTATCCAAGTACTGAAATTATTTCAGGAGACATTACCGATAAAGATATTAGAAAAGATATTATTTTAAAAGCTGATAAATTAAATGTAGAATTATTGATTGCAACTCCACCTTGTCAAGGAGTATCATTAGCTGGCTTAAATAAGAAATCAGAGGACTACCTAAAAGATGCTAGAAATTTCTTAATATTAGAAGCTATAAAGATTTTTGAAGAATTATTACCTAGCTATTTTTTAATTGAAAATGTTCCGAGATTTAAAAAAATGCTGTTTCCAGTGGATGGTGAGTATATAGACTTAGAAGAATTGTTAATTAAAAAATTTGGTAGCAGTTATAATATTAAAGTTGAGGAATTGAACTCTGCTAACTTTTCAGTACCACAAAGTAGAGCCCGAATAGTTTATCGTATATGGAAAAAAGGGCTAAAATGGGACATCGACAACTCTAAAAAAATTGTCACACTAGAAGAAGCTATTGGAGATTTACCTTCTCTTGAATCAGGTGAAGATTCAGGGTTAAAAAATCACTTTGCGAGACTCCATCCAGAGAACCATATTTTAGCTATGAAACATACTCCGACAGGAAAGAGTGCATTTGATAATTTGGAGTACTATCCGAAAAAGAAAACCGGTGAAAAAATCAAGGGATACAATAATACATATAAACGGATGAATTGGGATAGACCTGCACCAACTGTCACAATGAGGAATGAGATTATTTCATCTCAAGAAAATGTTCATCCTGGTAGAGAACTTCCTGATGGTACATGGAGTGATGCTCGAGTCCTAAGTTTGCGAGAATTACTGATTGTATCGTCATTACCAGCGGAGATGGAAATTCCAAAATCTTTAAGCGAAAGACAATTTAGAACATTAGTTGGTGAGGGAATACCACCGTTGATGATGAAGAGCATATTGGAAGGAGTTGTCGTGTGAGTAAATTTAAAATTTTATCAATGTTTTCTAGTGCTGGTATTTCAGAAACGTACTTTGAGGATATCGGTTTAGAAGTAACAGTAGCAAACGAATTGGTTTCAGAGAGGGCTGACTATTATCGTCGGCTACATCCAGATACAAATATGATTCAGGGTGATATAGTCGACAAAGAAATATATGATAAAGTAATATCCGAATCGAAAAAGTGTGGGGTAAACATGATAATTAGTACCCCACCTTGTCAAGGAATGAGTACTTTAGGAAAAAAACAATATTACAACGATGCTAGAAATGAATTGTTTTGGCATACTTTAAATGCAGTTGAAGATCTTGATCCTGACTTTGTTTTTATTGAAAATGTTCCTAAGTTTTTGAAAATGAAGTTTCAATACTCTAAAATGGATTTAACCTTTGAAGAAATTTTAAATGAAAAGTTTTCAGACAAATATATAGTTGAATCTCAAATTTTAAACGCTAAGGATTATGGAGTACCACAAAGTAGACCAAGAGCAATAATTAAACTCTACAAAAAAAAGTACTTGTGGCCTTGGCCTAAAAAGGAGGACAAAGTAGTTACACTTAGAGATGCAATCTGGGATTTGCCCAGCTTAGAATCTGGAGAAGTGAGTTCTATACAGTGGCATAGAGCGTTGAAAGTCAGCGATATGCACCGTGAGGTAATGTCGCATACCCCTGAAGGGAAAAGTGCTATGACTAATGAAGTGTACTATCCTAAGAAAAAAGACGGAAGCAAAGTTAAAGGTTTTCATAACACTTATAAAAGGATGAAGTGGGATGAACCGTCACCTACTAGGGCTACAAATAACTATATGATAAGCGGACATAATAATGTTCACCCCGGTAGAGAAAGGGAGGATGGAACGTGGTCAGATGCTAGAGCGATGACATTACGTGAAGTTATAATTGTTTCCTCATTACCACTTGATTGGGGTATTCCAGCTACTCTTACAGATAAGGAAGATAAGTTCGTCAGACTTTTAATTGGAGAGTCCATCCCTCCATTATTGAGTAAAAAAATCATTGAGCAAATTTTAATTGCTAATGAGGTGAATTATGAGAAATTATAATCGATCAAGTTTACATGAAAAATGGACATTGATGAAGTATTTCAATGATTTTGAAATGTTGACTCTATATGCAAGTGCTATTCGTTCTAATACATCAATATCTGATTCTGGTATAGAATCTCTAATGACGAAAATGATTGAGGAAGGAAAATATAAACCAAGAGAAAAATTAAGTATTGATACTGGGAAGTTTAAAACCATTCAAGTAGCATGGTACATGTTTGGTTTTTATGAAAAAGGAAGAAAGGCAAACAAAAAGTTTGTTTTTTCACCATTAGGTAATTTATTGTTAGATTTTTTAGGTGATCATGATTCGGTTGCTAAAATATTTACTAGTATGCTTTTTGGAAATCCATTCAGAAATCCTTTTTCACGAATGAGTTCAGAATTTAATATATATCCTTTTCGTCTACTATTTAAGCTACTGCTTGATGATAGATTGAATAGACAACTGTATAATGATGAAATATTTTATTTAGTTATGTTCATGAAAACTTGCACTGACAAAGAATACGATTCACTAATAAATGATATTTTAGAATTACGTGCTTTAAAAACAGATGATAAATTGTTGTTATTTAAAAAAGACGAAAGTGTATTAGCGAATGCTATCCATGAGTGGCGATACACATCAAAATTGCTTGAAGGTGCGAATATCTTAGAGATTACTGAAGGAAATAGGATTGGTAGCCTAATTCAAGGGAATAATACAGGATCCCGTGCTTACCGAACGGATTATGTTAGTTTAAATCCTGCCATTGTTCCATTTGTTGTGGAAATGTTAGACAGTTTTTCATACTCAGAGTTGCCATATACTGAAGAAGAAATACAATCTAAATTTTCGGATGATTATTGGATTTCGTTTTATAACTTCTATCCTAAGCTACTTTTAGATGAACTAGGTATTTCTCATGAAGAAGATAATAAAGAATTACTTGAAATCGTTTCAGGTATTACGACATATTCGATGAATATGAACGACGGAGACCCTGATAGATTTGAAAAAGCATTAGAGTCATCATTCAATTTATTTATTGATGTAGATGCTAAACAAATTGGAGGTCCTAGTAATACTGATGTTGAATGTCTCTATACTTACAATACAGGAATGAAGACTTTTGCTATTGAAGCTAAGTCTACAAGAAATAAGTTAAACTTGGTTAATACTTCACGCTTAAAATCACACAGGATTAAAATTGGTGCAGAGTATACATTATTAGTAACTTCTAACTACACACCTGGAGTAGTATCAGATATACGAAATAATGAAATAGTTTTACTTAAATCATCAATCCTCTCAAACTACTTATATCAGAGTATAAAGTTTAAAGGAAGAGATTTAACATATAAATTTTTAGATGAATTGATAACAAGTAATCTAGGGAAAGATATATCATATGAATTAAAAAATTATATTTTTGATGAGTTTGGTGTAGGTGTGAAATAGATAGCTACTGAAATAAGTAAAAGACGATAGCAAAATGAATTGTTATCGTCTTTGTTATCCATCGCTTTAAGATGGTTCAATAATTTCAGTCTAAGAATTCTCAAAACTCATCAATACATAACCTTTTAACTGGTTGGGTGTCATCAAGACGAGTTCTTCATAAGAAGGGAAAGTTATATTTAGAAATTGAATGGTATTGGTCGAATACCTCTAGGAAGTCTTAGAGGATGATGTGGGGTTCCATTTTTATTTTTTTAAGACAATATAGATTCGGTATAAGTTCCTTAATGATATTTTCCCTATCCATATACATGCCATTATTTCCCCAGCAGGCAACTACTAAATCAGATTGTGCTACACATTCTAAAATATATTTATCATTTTCGTTTCCGATAGGATTATCAGTTAAATATATATCCTTTGGGTAAGTGCTTCTAAAAGCAAATAAGTTAGCCATAAGTAAGGTTCCATATCCCCAATCTTTGACGTAATTTATACATCGTGTGATTGTCGAATCATCGATAGTTTCATCGGCAATTGATGGATTTAAACCAATAAAAAGAATTGTAGGTTTTGTTGAATCTCAGGCACGAGATAGTTTATAGCGATAAATCTGATCGTCTGAAATAGTAGCTTCTTTTTGCATAGTTAACCTCCGTTTTCTTCTATTATATCACTAAATATTTTTCTAAGAAAAATATTTATAAATTATTTAGATTACTTTTGATATAATAGAATCAGAAACATATAGGAGATTATAAATGAGAAATAAACAAATCACATGCCAACAATGTAAATCTTTAATTGAATATGATCCTACATCTATCCATGAAGGTCTCAGGGATTTTGAGGAGATAGTCTGTCCGCGATGTGGCTACGTTATGACACGAGTTTTTACCGATTTAATTCCATCTGTCCGAGTGGTAGATTAGTATAATAGAAGTGGAGATATTACATTTCTACTCATGCTCAGTTATTTACTTTTGGTACAGTTTAAAATTAAATCAAAGATTGTAATTTTTGTTAAAAAGTAAAAGTGATAAATTTGAGAAATTAATCCTAATTGAAATACCCTTATTGTATCAAATTTATTCAATTTTTTTGAAAGAAAAAAGCAGTACAAGTCTGCTAAAGTTTGATGTAAAGCTATTTATAAATTACTTGAAATCAAACCGTTTCAAACCAGGTCTTAAGAAAGCTCGTAAAGCATCACAATTTAGTAAACGTTAATCAATACGATTATATCAACGTTTACAGACATTCAAGAATTTTCTCTTGGATGTCTTTTTTTGTCTGAAAATCAAGAGTTTCCCTGAAAATTTCCACCATTGATTTTTACAGCAGAAACATGAAATATTTTTAATACATATTTTTAAAAATGCTCGATCTTATTTTTAGTATAAAAGTTATAATATCTTTTGCTGAATATTTACTAAAGTGATAGTCAAAATACAAAACTACTCTCAAAAAGTGAGATTAAAAGTCTCATTTTTTGAGAGTAGTTTGTTGATATAAAAGTAAAATTTATTTGATAGAGGAGAGCATGTTAATTTCAAAGTATACTTTACCTTATTTCTCTATATAATTACAAACATTATTAATCTGTTCGTGAATTTCTGTACCAAATTTTTTTTCAAAAAATGCACTTCCGATTGTAAATGCCCAAGGATTTGCCTCAATGACTTCATCTAAACGTTCATAACTATCAACACTGCCAGCCAAACAAACGGGAGCCTCTATAGCTTGAACAAAAGCATTGTTTAGTTTGACAGGATCACCTGTATATCGGTACCCTAGCAAGTCAAATCCGTAAACTCCTTTTGCTAGATATTCCTTTGCCTCAGAAATCATGTCCTCGATAGAACCTTCTAGAATAGATGGGCGATTAGTAATTTGTCCAACAAATGGCATGTATTTCATGTTGTTTTCTTTGCAGAATTGATTGATTGAATCAAAGAAGACAGTTCCCATTAAAATATCACACCCACATTCTTTTGCAATTTTTGCACCGTGAAGTCCACTTTCTTCGTCATATTCAACAACTTCAAGAAAAGTAGTTTTGCCGCAAGATTTCATTCTGGAGAATAGAGACTTCATTTCAGAAATAGGAAGAGGTTTTTCCTTAAATCCCCAATACTGAGCTTTAGAGTTTTTACAGGATTCGAAAATTTCACTAGCATTTTCAACTGTGTGATCATTATGTGTCAGCATAACGATTAATTTAGGTGTGGTGTTCATAATAGTTCCTTTTATCTTGAATTTAAGTCTTTTTTGATAGTAGAATATTTAGATTATTGTTTAATCATTTCAGTAGGAATGAGCTTCGGATCATACATGACTTTTGAATGATTTTTTAAAATCAGTTCTTTTTCTAAAATTTGTTCAGTTATTCTATCTACTTTTTCACGATAAATCATAGAGTTACGATAGTAATGATCCCCTTCTTTTTTGAAATGATGATTTTCTTCGACAATTTGATAAGTGAATGGGAATTGGGATTCACTGCGTAATTCTCCGAAGAGAATATCATTTTCTACCCATGTTCTCAATTGAATAAGTTGGTCAGTATTATTTTTAAAACGATAGTCCTGATGATTATACTGTACAGAAGTTCCATTCGCAAATGGTTTCCGAGTCCCCTTATCAGGGTCTAATGCATCAGAGTGAGAATGAAATTCTGTAATTTTCATAGGACTATGAACAATTAAAAGATGAAGCAAGTTAGCTAAATTACATAGCCCTCCGCCAATATCAGGTTCTACTTTCCCATTAATAATAACTCGCCCTTCCTGGTATCCTTTTTTCTTAGTTGTATTACCAACTAAACTCCAAAAAGAAAATTCTTCTCCTGGATGAATGATAATGTTATTTAGATTTTTACTAGCAATCTGTATGTTAGTAGCTTTTCCTTTTTGAAGAGTAATATCAATGCCAGGACCACGTTTTATCAGTTGGGTAGAATATGATGAAACTAAGTTAGGTAATATCTTTTCTTGACGAATTTTAGAGAATTTTTTTCCTTGTTTAAAGTTCTGTATATGTCGTTTTAGATTTTCTTTTTTTAAAGAGATTTTATATGTTGTAGGACTAATTTCACAAAATAATAGATCCTTATTCCAAAAAACCATGTTGTTTCTCCTTTTTGATCACATCTAAATTTTTATTTTTTTGTCTCAAAAATGGGTAAGTATGAAGTATTAATTTTTCAACCCATCGTTTTTTTCCAATTCCGCCTTCTTTAGGATCATATAAAAAATCAACCAAGATAGTGGAGATATTTGCCCGACTAGCTCCCAGAACATCTGTAAAAAGTTGATCTCCAATCATAACTGTTTCAAATGGTTTTAGCTGCATCATGTCAAGAGCTTTTTTAAAGTTCTTAGGATTTGGTTTTTCCGAAAGTGGGATAAAGGGAACAGATAAATGTTGATTAAATTGTGTGATTCTTTCTTCGTCGTTGTTTGACAAAAGAAAAATTTGGAAACCAATGGCTTTGAGATTTTGAAAAAGTTCAATAACTTGTTCTGTAGCGGGGGCGCCATGCATCACAAGAGTTTGATCGATATCAAAAATTAATCCTTTAAAACCAAGTTGATATAATCTTTGATAGGGGATATCAAAAACAGTTTTTGCTCGTGCTGCTGGCATGAATGGAAACATATTGTGTAAAGCCTTTCATTGAATATATAACAATAATTCTAGCACATATATAGAACAAGGTCAATACCACTATTAAGTGTGTAGCAGAAATAGATATTCCTAGTAGACAACCGTCCACTTTTTTTATATAATAAAATTAAACCTTTTTGGTTGAGTTTTAAAAATATGGATTCAAGTATCGATTAGTCTTTCTAAGGGAGATAATGTCCATTAAATTATCATAATAGGAGGTGAAGTATGTATCAGCCAGAAAAATTAAAGGCTCGGAGGAAAGAGTTAAAACTGACACAGAGGGAAATTGCAGAGAAACTTGGGATTAGTTTCCAGGCTTACTCAGCTTGGGAACGTGGAATCAAAGAACCGTCTAAGGAGAAGGTAGCCCAGTTAGAGAACATTTTAAAAGTATCCAAAGGATATTTTACTCAGATCGAGATTGTCCGTCTCTACCATAGCCTCTCCAAGCAAGGGCAGGAGAAGGTTGTTCTCTATGCTCGCAACCTATCTCAAGAGGAGAAAGCCCAGAAAGTAACAGCGATGCCAGAGCGCCTCTACGAGTACCGTGTTTATGAACGCATGTCAGCAGGGATTGGGGCTTCGGTCTATGATGATCAGAATTTTGATACGGTTTACTTTAATGAGGAACTAGCCCATGATTTTGCGTCCTGGGTGTCTGGGGACTCCATGGAACCTAAATACCAAAATGGTTCAGTGGCTCTGATTCGAGAGACAGGATTTGACTATGATGGGGCGGTTTATGCAGTGGTTTGCAACAATCAGACTTATATCAAGCGGGTTTATCGTGAGGAAGATGGCTTGCGTCTGGTCTCTATCAATCCTAAATACAAAGATATTTTCATCTCCTATGAGGAAGATCCTCGGATTGTGGGGATTATCGTTGGGAACTTTGTGCCGATGGAGGGCTAGACTATGGGCTACTTTGATTATTCCAGAGAGCCCAAAAGTGACATTGCCTTTGTCGATATGAAATCCTTTTATGCTAGTGTTGAGTGCGTGAAAAGGGGATTACATCCGCTGAAAACCTCGCTTTGTGTCATGAGTCGAGCGGATAATTCAACTGGTCTTATCCTAGCCTCCTCTCCCCTGTTTAAGAAGATTTTTGGCAAGTCAAATGTTGGTCGGGCCTATGATTTGCCTTTTGATATCAAAACGCGAAAATTTTCCTATTATAATGCTCGAAAGCAAGGGCTACCTACCGACTCAGACTATGTTCGCTACATCGAAGATTGGGCTCAAGTTACCTTGATTGTCCCTCCTCGAATGGACGAGTACATTGCAGTCAATATGGAAATCCAGCGAATCTTTCAAAACTATGGCAGTCCAGATGATATTTATCCTTACTCTATCGATGAGGGCTTTATTGACCTAACTAGTTCGCTCAACTATTTCATCCCAGCTAAGAGTCTCTCTCGCAAAGACAAGCTGGATCTGCTTTCTGCCCGTATTCAGAGGGATATTTGGAGGCAGACAGGGATTTACTCTACAGTAGGTATGTCCAATGCCAATCCCTTACTAGCCAAGTTGGCTCTGGATAATGAAGCCAAGCACACTCCGACCATGAGGGCCAACTGGTCTTACCAGGATGTGGAAGAGAAGGTCTGGGCAATCCCTAAGATGACGGATTTTTGGGGAATTGGCAGACGGATGGAGAAACGCTTGCATGCTCTGGGGATTTATTCCATCAAGGAATTGGCAACCAGCAATCCAGACCAGTTAAAGAAAGCTCTGGGTCAGGCTGGTCTGCGTTTGTGGTTTCATGCTAACGGGATTGATGAGAGCAATGTTCATAAGCCCTATAAAGCCAAATCCAAGGGCTTGGGGAATTCTCAAATCTTGCCGAGAGACTACGTGAAGCTACGTGATATTGAAATTATTCTCCGGGAAATGGCGGAGCAGGTGGCTATTAGATTGAGAAGGTCTGGCAAGAAAACAACCCTTGTCTCTATCTATGTCGGTTTCTCTAAACAGGAGGTCAGGTCGTCTATTCACACACAAATGAAGGTCGAACCGACCAATAATACAGCTGTCTTAACGGATTATGTTTTGAAGTTATTTCATAACAAATACACTTCAGGAGCAGTCAGAAGTGTTGGAATCAACTATTCAGGATTTGTGGATGAGTCCTTTGGTTTGATATCTCTCTTTGATGATGTTGATAAGTTAGAAAAAGAAGAAAGGCTCCAGACGGCCATTGACTCCATTCGGGAACAATTTGGTTTCACTTCACTCTTAAAAGCCAATGCACTGGAAGAAGCCTCTAGGAGTCTTGCCAGAAGCAAGCTGATTGGGGGACATTCTGCTGGAGGATTAGATGGATTAAAATGATTGATCGTTCTTATTTACCTTTTCAATCCGCGCGAGATTATCAAGATCCAGGGATGCAGAAGTGGATGGGATTTTACCTTTCAGAACACACCAGTTCGCTCAGTGAAGAAAAAAGTCGGGTTGATTTTTCGACGGATTTGACTCCAGATGAGAAGTTACACTTGCTTTCTCAGCTTTATGTTGGCCAACTTAGGGGAAATTTTGTGCTAAAGGAAAAGAAGCAGAAAACCACTATCATCGGTGTGGTGAGAGAGTTATGGCCTCAGACTCTATCTATTAGGACAAGCGAGGGATATAGGTTGATAGAGGTTGCAGATATCCTCGAAATTCGGCTGTGGGAGGAGGGAGTTTATGACTAGAAAAGAGCTGTATGAAAACAAACTGCAGATGGATTACTTTTCAGATAACTATATTCGTTTTGAAGAGGATTTTCAAAAATACTCTGCCATGAACGTACCCTTGACTTTCTTGATTGATGACATCCTACGAACCATGGCGATGAATCAGAAAAACTACTTTGTTTTAAACAAGGAAAATGCCAAGGATGGGCGGGAGCATAGATTTTATTTTAGGGTGGTAACGGAGAAAGAGTGTCCCAGAAATAGGATCTATGTATATGCCGGAGTTAAAATAGTGGCTAGTAGATTTGGTAGGAGATGAGCTCGTTCTCTGGTGTACACTATTGTAGTTATCTGCGGAGAGCTTGCAGCAGATTATTATGGTATTTCTGATTAAATCAGATAAGAGCTCCATCTTTTTGGATGATTGTGTACTTGATATCGTAGTTGAATTCGAAAATACTTATCCCAAATAATCATTCTGTTTTATAGATACTAAGATATCCATAGAAATTTATGGATATTTTTTGATTTATATATAGAAAAAGAGAAGACCGGCTGGCCTTCTCTTTGGGGGAGCTAGAATCATTGAAAAGAATTAAGTAAAGATTTTAATTAGTCTTTGAAATTCTTTTGGAAGATGAGTAGAGACAATACTGAAGTAATAGCAGCCAAGAATAAGAAGGCATTTGCTTCTTGCTCTCCAGTTTCTGGGAGTTGTTTTTCCCTGTCTTGTTTAACTGTAGTAGCAACAGGTGCTTTTTCATCTTTTCTTGGTGAATCTTCTGTTACAACTGCAGGAGCTGGTTTTTCAGTTTCTCTAGGTAGAACATACTCAGGGAGAGTCACAACTGGTGGCGCCTCTGTTCCTATAGAACTTTGTTTAGTTCCAACCTCAATTACTCTATCTAGAGCTGGAGTTGATTCAGTTTGAACTATCTTACGATTGCTACCATCTACTTCGACATACTCGATTATAGCACCATCTTTCCCTTCTGCTAGAACTTTCTCTTTTCCTTTATCTAAGTTTGGATTTTCATGACGGATAGTCTTGAATGGTACTGCCTTCTTGACAATATCCAAACTTGGAAGTTTAAAGACAAGGTCCTTAACTCCTTCTTCAGGACTTGAAGAAGTAATTGGTTTTTCAGGCTCTTTTGGTAGAAGGTACTCAGGGAGAGTCACAACTGGTGGTGCCTCTGTTCCTACAGAACTTTGTTTAGTCCCAACTTCAATCACTCGGTCTAGAGCTGGAGTTGATTCGGTTTGAACTACCTTACGATTGCTGCCATCTACTTCGATATACTCGATTATAGCACCATCTTTCCCTTCTGATAGAACTTGTTCTTTCCCTTTGTCTAATTGTGGATTTTCGCGACGGATAGTCTTGAATGGTACTGCCTTCTTAACAATCTCCAAACTTGGGAGTTGGAAGACAAGCTCTTTAACCCCTTCTTCAGGACTTGAAGAAGTAATTGGTTTTTCAGGTTGTTTCGGTTCAACCGGTTGTTCTGGTTGGCTAGGTTGCAATTGCTTGATTTGTTCAAGAGCCTTATTGAGAGCTTTATTGACATCTTCTTGAGTCTTAGCCTCTTGAATGGCTGCGATTGCTTTATCAGTAATTTCAACTAATTTTTTCTTAGCATCGTTGTTAGCACCAAGCTCAGCCACTTTTTTCTCGATAGCTTCAGTCAGGCTAGCCATAGCCTTATCATAATTGATTTCAGGCTGTTCCGGTTGTTTTGGTTCAACTGGTTGTTCTGGTTGGCTAGGTTGCAATTGCTTGATTTGTTCAAGAGCCTTATTGAGGGCTTTATTGACGTCTTCTTGAGTCTTGGCTTCTTGGATAGCTGCGATTGCTTTATCAGTAATTTCAACTAATTTCTTCTTAGCATCGTTGTTAGTACCAAGTTCAGCCACTTTTTTCTCGATAGCTTCAGTCAGGCTAGCCATAGCCTTATCATAATTGATTTCAGGCTGTTCAGGTTGTTTCGGTTCAACTGGTTTTTCAGGTTGGCTAGGTTGCAATTGCTTGATTTGTTCAAGAGCGTTATTGAGGGCTTTGTTGACGTCTTCTTGAGTCTTCGCTTCTTGGATAGCTGCGATTGCTTTATCAGTAATTTCAACTAATCTCTTCTTAGCATCGTTGTTGGCACCAAGCTCAGCCACTTTTTTCTCGATAGCTTCAGTCAGGCTAGCCATAGCCTTATCATAATTGATTTCCGGCTGTTCCGGTTGTTTAGGTTCAACCGGTTGTTCTGGACTTGTTTCGTCTCCAGGTTTTTGGTAATTTTCGTCTTTGCTAAGAATATCTTGCAAAGTAGTGACTGTTGACATCACATCTTGTACATTTACCGTATCAGAACTTAATTGTGCAGTGAGTTTATCAAGATTAGACTTAAATGCTTGACGTGCAGTTGCTGTATTTTTCAAACCACTTGGATCAAAGTTAGATAAGTCGTCTTTCCATTTAGAGAGAGATTGAAGGATTTGTGTTTTGCTGTAGAGTTCACTTCCTTCACCACGAGTGATGAATTGATCCACCTGGATACCGATGTTTCGAGACAAATCGTTTCGATCAGGATCTAGTTGAAGGGTGACTGCGTGCAAGTTTTCATCAAGACCTTTTAGGCTAACCAGAGTTTGATTGCCTTGGCGTTGAGCAGCGTGACCGCTAAAGTATTTCTTGCCCTCAATAGTCGACGCATTTCCCATGCCATCTTGGTAAGGAACTTCTTTGCCATCTAGGAAGACTTTGTAGATACCATGATTTGGATCAACATAGCCCTTGATATCAAGTCCAGTACCGTAGAAGTAGGCTGTGACAGTTGTCTTTTTCTTTTGTTCATCAGTTAAGCGACCAAAGGAAGCCCAAGACTCCGTTTTTTGGTACTTGTCTGCTGAATTGGTTTCATGGTGCCAGCCAGGACTGTAATCCAACTGACTAGCTTGGTCATCATAACTTGTTTGATCCTTGATCAGCAATTCAGCTTTCATCACTTGGATGGTTGCGTCGGTAGCAAAACCGAGTAAAGCACCATCAGAAACAGAAGTGAGCTTGGCTTTGAAGTCAAAGATAGAGTCGGCTTGTTCGGTAAAGTCAATCGTTGGGATGGTAACAGTCTTTTCTGTTTCTCCATCTTCAAAAGTCACATCTTGAGTTGTATCTTGGTAAACTTTACCGTGAACCCCAGTTCCAGGTTCTGTGATGAAGCGAACAGTAGCAGTTCCCTTGCTTCCACCGACACGTTTAATTTTAACAGTGACTGGTTTTCCTTTTTCGACTTCGTAAGAAGTTGCTTCAAGCTCAAACATACCCTTGCTGTTATTGTTTAGAGTGTAGATTCCTTCTGTAGCAATTGGTTCACCTGTTTTATTAACAAGGGTAATGGTATGTTGGCCAGGTGCTAAATCGTCTGTTTCATATACTTTTTGGCTGCGTTTACGGCTAGTGTTCTTAGTTTGCACATCCGCAACTTTTTGGCCATCAACGTAGACGGACATTTCTCCATGACCTGGGTCAACTGTAGAGACGACATAGGCCTTGGTTCCTGTGAAAGTATAGCTTACTTTGGCATCTTTTTGATTGGTCCACATAGAAGTGCCACGAACACCTTCAGATTCATTGTACCAAGTTGTACCGGCTGTATCCGCTGTTGTATTTGAGTGGTATTCAAGTCCAAGAGGGTAGCCGTCTGTCTTTTCGATACTACTTGGTGTCTTGTAGACTGAGAAGTTGGTTAAGATTGGAGTTGCTTGAGCTCCGGTGATGGTTACACGGATTTTTTGTGCCTCTACAGGCTTGCCTTGAATCAAGCGACGGTAACCAACAGTTGAACCTTCTCCGTAAGTCACCCAGCGACCGTTGATTTCGACTTCAATCTTGAAACCAGAGATACGCTGACCTTTGGCGATGTCTTCCTTGAGTTCGACAACGTCAAAGCGTCTCTTTTGTCCCAAATCGACTGTGAAGCTACCTGTTGTGGCATCATTTGAAAGAGCCCAGCTAGTATCATCTTTACCGTCTGTAAGGTGGCTTTCTTTGTAGAGATGGTTCTGACGAGTCGAGCTTGCTGTTACAGTCGCTCCTTTGGCAAAGTCAGTCGCATACATTTGATCTAGAGTCGCTTTGAATTCTTTCAAGCGAGCCACGTCAGCATCTGCGAATTTACCTTCTTTGTTTGGTGGAATGTTGAGAAGAAGTGGCGTTCCACGACCAACAGACTTGAAGTAGATATCCATCAATTCTTTGAGGGATTTTGGTTGCTGGTTATCGTGGTAGAACCAGCCAGAGCGGATGGAAACATCTGCTTCTCCTACAGAGTACATATCTCCGTCAGGGTCACCGTGGTTAAGGTATTCGTTCTTAACATTTTCGGTGATGTTTGCTTTCTTGACCTTATGCCATACAGGGTCACCGGCGATACCACGCTCATTTCCAATCCAACGGATACTTGTTGGTTCGGCAGAGAAGATAGCGATATCTCCTTCAGCTTCCTTGATGTATTTGAACCACTCATCAAAAGTGTAGGTTACTTTTTGGGCACCGCTACCGCGTGCTCCATCCATCCAAACTTCGATAAATTTACCCTTATTACCGTATTTTGGATTACCAAGGATTTCTTTTAGTTGATTGAGGTAGTATTCGTTGTATTCTTTTTGAGTAGCTACCTTATATTTAGGGCTATTAACATCCCATGGTGATAGGTAAACACCCATGTTCATATCGTATTTAGTAGCCGATTTAGAGATTTCTTCTAAAAGGTCACCCTTTCCATCTTTCCATGGACTTGCAGCTACGGTATGATTTGTATATTTAGATGGGTAAATAACGAAACCATCGTGGTGTTTGACAACCATAATAGTTCGTTTAAAGCCAGTTTCCTTTAGAGTACGGATCCATTGATCTGTATCTAAGTTAGTTGGATTGAAGTTTTTAGGGTCTTCATTTCCATGTCCCCACTCAGAATTAGTATAAGTATTCATACCATAGTGGATGAAGGCGGCTAATTCTTCCTTGTGATAATCAAGTTGAGCCTTGCTTGGAAGGGGACCGTGATTTCCAATTTCTGTTTCCTTATCTTCTGGATGAGCAGCAGGTAAAACAGTTGAAGTCGGATTAGAGCTATCAGAGATTTTTTCGTATTCAAAGACAACATCATTCACACCCTTGTGCTGGATGCTGGCTTCTAAGCGTGGAGTGATTGCGCGGTAGCCTGCGATTTCTTTTGCTTCAAAAGTGTTTACAAATGAAACATCGTATTCTTTTCCGTCATTATTATCAGTAACAACATCTGCTAATTCTTGCTCTGAGCCTTTCAAACGATAATGAATGGCAAATGAACCTTTATTCACTTTATAAACCACCTTGATGACCCGTGTTCCTGGAGCTGTTTTGCTGACGACGTTGTAGGTCCACTCATCTTTGAGTTGTTTGTTGATTTCGACGCCATCAATAGAGACAATCTGGTATTTCTCTTGATTTTTTGTATAGAAGTCAGTCTTAGCGATTTCTTTTTTGAAGTCATAATCAAAAGCTGTTCCAACTTCAGTTTTTTCAACAAAAGTATCATCAGTTTTGATTGGATTACCAGTTTCATCTACGTGTTGAACAACTACACGTCCGTAATCGATTCCTTTAATGAGTGTCGCAACACCATTTTCATCGAAAGAATATTGATTTTCACCAATAACAGCAGTTTTATTTCTGAACATTTCTCCTTCAGGAGTAAAGTAATATCGTTTCCCATTATCACCTTGGTACCAACCTTTGACGCCATATTTTGCGATAATATCTTTTACCCATTTGACTTGCTCAGGTGAGAGGACGATCCCACCACCGAAACGGTCTTTGTCAGGGATGCCGTTTTCAATTGTGCCGTGTTGGTGAACACCGACTACTTTACCATCACTGTTGATAATACCAGCACCTGAAAGGCCTGAAACAGAAGTCATATGATAGGTGATGCCTTTTGAGCCTTTATCATCATAATTATCAACAGATTTCACGACACCATCAGCCTTGTAAAGTTGACCAGCTACAATTGGTTTTTTGAGCTCAGGTGAGCTTGAGTCAGTTGGATACCCAATCGTGCTAACAGGGTCCCCTGGTTGATAGGTTTTGTTTTCTGCCAAAGGAACAAAGGTAGCAGCTTTATTTGGACTAGCGATTTGAAGAGGAACAGGTGCTACAACAGCAGCCAAGTCATTTTGATATCCTTTTCCAAATTCTTTCTTGTTCCAAAAATGAATATCTTCTTCTTTGAAAAGAGTAGTATTACCCGTTACAGGTTGAGAATTGCGAACAGCAGAATTAGAACCGAGGTTATAGTAAAACTTAGCAGAATCTCCGCCTCGAATATGTCCTTCTTTTGTATCACGGTTTGATTCTAAAAAGTTGTGGGCAACAGTCAAGATGACATTTGGTGCCACAAAAATACCAGAACCAGACACGATATAGCGTTGGGAACCACCATTGTAAATAGTGTAAATCATACTAGCAGCAGTAGCAGGTTGTCCTTCATAAGGGACGTGCTTCAAATCTAGACCACCGTTGATAATCGCACGATTACCATTTTCAGCTTCTTTTGGAAGTTCTTCCTTGTTTTTTAGAATGCTTTCTGTCTCAACTTTAGGGCTATCCTTCTTGTCTACGATTGCTGAAGTATCTATGTTTTTCACGGGTGCATCAGGATAAGCTTGATCGTGGATTTCTTCAGGAAGCAAGTCAGTAGTTTTAGTTTCTGCTACAGATTTTTCTTCTACTGGTTTAACAGTTTTTTCTGATTTCTCTGCTTTCTCTGACTCTTGAGGTGTAGAAATTACAGGACTTTCATTTTTGACTTCTGGTTTGGTTTTTTCAGTTTCGGCCAATTTTTCTACATTTGGTTGAGAGCTTGTAGCTTCAATTTTTGCTTCGTCAGCTAGTGCTGTTCCAGATGCAAAAAAAGCGAGTCCGACCATAACCGAAGCAACTCCAACGGTTAATTTTCTGATGCTAAAAGTTTGCCCTTTTTCAAAAAGGTATCGATTCATAATGTACTCCTAGTTTGAATAAAGACAGTCAGCTACTGTCTGAGCCCAAGTATGACTTGGAAACGATTTTTTTTTTTTAGCGATAGTTAAATTTTGTGCAATAGTTTGAGACTAACCCCTCCTTCTATTTAAGCGCTTTCATTTTGAGGTGAAAAAATTTAAATTACCATCTTAATCTTTAAAATGACCTAAAAAGCTTTAATATAACAAATATACTAAATTATTCCAAGAAATGCAATAGAGAAAGTAAACCTAATTTAAAGAAATTCTTTCACTTTTTAAAGAAAAATACATCCTTTCAAGAATTAAACTGAATGAAAGAATGTATTCAAAAAAAAGTCAGAGTAATTTTTGTATCGCCTCTTCAATTTGTTTTGGCTCTGTTTTGGAGGAGAAGCGTTCAAAGACCTGCCCATCACGACCGATGAGAAACTTAGCGAAATTCCATTCGATTCGTTTTCCTAGTGGACCAGATTTTTGTTCTTTCAACCAAACATAGAGAGGATCTGCTTCCTTACCGTTGACCTTGATCTTGGCAAAACGTGGGAAGCTGGTCTGATAATGTAGGCTACAGAAGGCGTTGATTTCCTCTGCACTACCTGGTGCTTGTCCCATAAACTGATTGCAAGGGAAGTCTAAAATCTCAAAACCTTGTTCTTGATAGCGGTCATAGAGTTCTTGGAGACCTTGGTACTGGGGCGTTAAACCACATCCAGTAGCAGTGTTGACAACCAAGAGAATCTTACCACGATAGGTCTCTAGTGGAGTTTCTTGATGGTCTTGGTTCAAGACTGAAAAATCGTATAGTGAAGTCATTGCTTGCTTTTCTCCTTCTGTTTGGTATTTTTAGGAGTTTTCTCCTCCTGTAGTGATAGAAATCCGTAGGTCAGGGTTCCAAAAATGCTACCGATAATCAGGCCATACATCAGGAAAGGACCACTTTTATCGAATTGCATGAGCAACTTTCCAAAATCTGAAAGGGACATCTGCTGAACGAAGACTTTATGAAAGATGAGTAAGGTAAAGAGACCAATCTGAATACCGATAAACACAATCCAACTCCTAAATTTGATTTGGGCTTTGCTGTAGGTTTTGAGAATGATTTCTGATTTGTCATCCTTTTCAAGATGAAGCTCTTGGACGGCTTTTTGAGCTTTTATACTCATGAACAAAATGAGTCCAAAATAGATGTAGGGCATAACATTTCGAACAATTTCTATAAAGCTTCCGAACAAAATATAGAATAGGAAGAGAATGAAGGAAGAGTAAAAGATTTGGATCATGGAACGGGCGCAAGCCTTGTAGATAACCTCTTGACGGCATTCATCAAAAGGCCCTTGGATATGAAAGAAATTTCGAAGTAGGCGAGTTGTTAAGTCTTCTTTTTTCATGGGTGATTTCTCCTAAATGAACGATGCTATTTTGTTTCTTTTACGAATTGATAGAGATAATAAAGATAAGTAATAGAAGAAAGGATAGCGATAGTTAGCAGTATATAATATTTCCAATTGCTTGAAATGAGCGTCAGTTGTGGTAAGGATAGAATCATAAAGAATAGTGCTAAGTTGAGTATGCGCGTTTTTTGGGAGTCAATCTTTAGATAAGTCAATCCTTTGTTGAGTGCTGGAACAAAGACTGGAAGGAGGACTATATCGTAGATTGGCAAGTTCCCTGAAACGATGATGAAGATGAACAGTGAAGCAAACAAAAGATGATAGGTAAGTAAAGTTACTAGTGATTTTATAAGGCACCTCCTAATCCTCATCTTGATCTTTCTTAGCTTTTTCAATGCGACGGGAAATGAGGAACTGTATGCTTGCTCCGAAGAAGATAGAACCGAGAATGCTTGATACACCATTTCTTATAGTGAGAAGAGAATGAAAATAGTCCGGACTTTCACCTATGAGTATATTGAGAAGAGGAGTTATAAAAAACATCCATAGACCAAAGAACAAACCTGCTTTAAGACCTGGGTAGCGAAGTTGCTTACTTTCTTTCTCACTCAGTATATCTGGTTCAATAGTTGTAATCCCTGTTTTTTTCATTTGGTAGGTGACATAGCCAGCAGAGATGAGGGCAATCACTAAAATCAGAGGAGGATAGATTAGAGCCACTTCTTGAGGGTATTTATAGGCCAGAAGGAGTGGAATAAGATTTCCGAAAATCATCAGATAAAAGAGGACGATAAAGACTTGGTTCCCAATACGATTGGCCTCACGCCGTTTGTATTCGTCAAGGGGACCAGAAATACCGTATGTGCGTTTGATCAGTTTTTCAGTGAAGGTTTCTTTTTTCATGAGTTGGCTCCTTTTTTAAAAATCTTCCTCCCAAAAGAGACTATTGAGGTCAGTTTGGAGGCTGCGGGCGAGATTGAGACAGAGTTCCAGGGTTGGATTGTACTTGTCGTTTTCAATCATATTGATGGTTTGTCTCGAGACACCGATATCCTTGGCTAGCTCGAGCTGGGAAATGCCCAGTTCCTTGCGAAATTCTTTCACACGATTCATCTGGACTCCTTTCTGAGTTGTGTCGCATATATTTGACTATATTATATTCTTCTAAGAAATAGATGTCAAGCATATTTGACATATTTCTTAAAGAAATCTTACTTGTTTTTGGTCTATTTGTCTGACTAGTGCAAGCTGGTCGGATTTGTGGTAAAATAGATAGGATATGACAAAAGAATTTCATCATGTAACGGTCTTACTCCACGAAACGATTGATATGCTCGACGTAAAGCCTGACGGTATCTACGTTGATGCGACTTTAGGTGGAGCGGGCCATAGCGAATATTTATTAAGTAAATTAAGTGAAAAAGGCCATCTCTATGCCTTTGACCAGGACCAGAATGCCATTAACAATGCGCAAAAACGTTTGGCACCCTATATCGAAAAAGGGATGGTGACTTTTATAAAGGATAACTTCCGTCATTTACAGGCACGTTTGCGCGAAGCTGGTGTTCAGGAAATTGATGGAATTTGTTATGACTTGGGAGTGTCTAGTCCTCAATTGGACCAGCGTGAACGTGGTTTTTCTTATAAAAAGGATGCGCCACTGGACATGCGGATGAATCAGGAAGCTAGTCTGACAGCCTATGAAGTGGTGAACCACTATGACTATCATGACTTGGTTCGTATTTTCTTCAAGTATGGTGAGGATAAATTCTCTAAACAGATTGCGCGTAAGATTGAACAAGCGCGTGAAGTCAAGCCAATCGAGACAACGACTGAGTTGGCAGAGATTATCAAGTCGGCTAAGCCTGCTAAGGAGCTCAAGAAGAAGGGCCATCCTGCCAAGCAGATTTTCCAGGCTATTCGAATTGAAGTCAATGATGAACTGGGAGCGGCAGATGAATCTATCCAGCAGGCTATGGAGATGTTGGCTCTGGATGGTAGAATTTCAGTGATTACCTTTCATTCCTTGGAAGACCGCTTGACCAAGCAATTGTTCAAGGAAGCTTCAACGGTTGAAGTTCCCAAAGGTTTACCTTTCATCCCAGATGATCTCAAGCCCAAGATGGAATTAGTATCCCGTAAGCCAATCTTGCCAAGTGCAGAAGAATTAGAAGCCAATAACCGCTCGCACTCAGCCAAGTTGCGCGTGGCCAGAAAAATTCACAAGTAAGAGGAAAAAATGCTAGATAAGAAAGAAACAACCAGTCAATTCTTGCAGAATCGTATAAAAAAATTCTCACGTGTGGAGAAGGCTTTTTATCTTTCCATCGCTTTTACGGCTCTCGTTTTAGCAGTGAGCATTATCTTTATGCAGACACGACTCTTGCAAGTGCAAAGTGATTTAACAAAAATCAATGCGCAGATAGAGGAAAAGAAGACAGAGCTGGATGATGCTAAGCAGGAAGTGAATGAATTGATTCGTTCAGAGCGCTTGAAAGAGATTGCAGATAAAAAAGATTTGAAATTGAATAATGAAAATATCCGAACAGCGGAGTAAGATATGAAATGGACAGAAAAAATAACCCGATTTGCGATAAAAAATCGTAAATCTCCAGCAAAAAATCGTAGGATAGTTGGCAAGTACCTCAGCTTTGTAGCTGTTGCCCTTTTCGCCCTCTTTTTGGCCAATTTTGCTTATATTATCGCAAAAGGTAATATATTTGGTACTGACTTGGTAAAAGAAGCTAAAAAGGTTCACCAAACAACCCGAACAGTTCCTGCCAAACGCGGAACTATCTATGATCGAAATGGAGTGCCTATCGCTGAAGATGCGACCTCTTATAACGTCTATGCTGTTATTGATAAAAAATACAAGTCAGCAACGGGTAAAATTCTTTATGTAGAGGATTCGCAGTTTAATAAGGTAGCTGAAGTCTTCCATAAGTATTTGGATATGGATGAAGCTTATGTGAAAGAGCAACTGGCTCAACCAAATCTGACCCAAGTTTCCTTTGGAGCAAAAGGAAATGGGATTACATATGCCAATATGATGGCTATTAAAAAAGACTTGAAAGATGCTAGTGTGGAAGGGATTGACTTTACAACTAGCCCTAACAGAAGCTACCCAAATGGACAATTTGCTTCTAGTTTTATTGGTTTAGCCCAACTCCATGAAAATGAGGACGGCAGTAAGAGTTTATTAGGAACTTCTGGTCTGGAGAGTTCGTTAAATACCATTCTTGCTGGGACAGACGGTATTATTACCTATGAAAAAGACCGTGTAGGAAATATCGTACCAGGTACAGAACAGGTATCGCAACAGACTGTGGATGGCAAGGATGTTTATACAACATTGTCTAGCCCACTCCAATCTTTCATGGAAACTCAGATGGATACCTTTCTAGAAAAAGTAAAAGGTAAGTATATGACCGCGACCTTGGTCAGTGCAAAGACAGGTGAAATCCTCGCTACCACCCAACGACCGACATTTAATGCAGATACTAAAGAAGGAATCACTAAGGATTTTGTTTGGCGTGATATTCTTTATCAAAGTAATTATGAACCAGGATCAACCATGAAGGTCATGACGTTAGCTTCTTCTATTGACAACAATACCTTCCCAAGTGGAGAATATTTCAATAGTAGTGAATTAAAAATAGCGGATGCGACGATTCGAGATTGGGATGTTAATGGTGGTTTGACGACTGGTGGGATGATGACTTTCTTACAAGGTTTCGCTCACTCCAGTAATGTTGGAATGAGTCTACTTGAACAAAAAATGGGAGATGCTACTTGGTTGGATTATCTAAACCGCTTTAAGTTTGGGGTGCCGACGCGTTTTGGTCTGACTGATGAGTATTCAGGTCAATTGCCTGCAGATAATATTGTCGATATTGCCATGAGTGCATTTGGTCAGGGGATTTCTGTAACGCAGACCCAGATGCTACGTGCTTTTACAGCCATTGCCAACGATGGGGTTATGTTGGAGCCAAAATTTATCAGTGCTATTTATGATACTAACAATCAGTCTGTACGAAAGTCTCAAAAAGAGATTGTAGGAAAACCTGTATCTGAAGATGCAGCAAGCTTGACTCGTACTAACATGATATTAGTTGGGACGGACCCTCTATATGGAACTATGTATAATCACTACACAGGAAAGCCAATTATAACAGTTCCTGGACAAAATGTAGCAGTTAAATCCGGTACGGCTCAAATCGCTGATGAGAAAAATGGAGGATACTTGGTTGGTTCTACCAATTATATTTTCTCAGTTGTGACTATGAATCCTGCTGAAAATCCTGATTTTATCTTGTATGTAACGGTTCAACAGCCTGAGCATTATTCAGCTGCCCAGTTGGGAGAGTTTTCCAATCCAATCTTGGAGCGGGCTTCAGCGATGAAAGAATCTCTGAACCTTCAATCTCCAGCTAAGAATTTAGATCAAGTGACGACAGAATCTTCGTATGCAATGCCTAGCATCAAGGATATTTCACCTGGTGATTTGGCGGAAGCCTTACGTCGAAATATTGTGCAACCAATCGTTGTTGGTACTGGAACAAAGATTAAAGAGACTTCTGTAGAAGAAGGAAAAAATCTTGCACCAAACCAACAAGTTCTCCTTTTATCGGATAAGGTAGAAGAAATTCCAGATATGTATGGCTGGAAAAAAGAGATTGCTGAGGCCTTTGCTAAATGGTTGGATATTGAGCTGGAATTTGAAGGTTCAGGTTCTGTTGTTCAGAAGCAAGACGTTCGGACTAATACAGCTATTAAAAACATTAAAAAAATTAAATTAACTTTAGGAGACTAATATGTTTATTTCCATCAGTGCTGGAATTGTGACATTTTTACTAACTTTAGTAGGAATTCCGGCCTTTATCCAATTTTATAGAAAGGCGCAAATTACAGGCCAGCAGATGCATGAGGATGTTAAACAGCACCAGGCAAAAGCTGGGACTCCTACAATGGGAGGGCTTGTTTTCCTCATTGCTGCAGTTGTGGTGAGTTTCCTCGTCGCTCTGTTTTCAAAACAATTGACCAATAATGTTGGTATGATTTTGTTTATTTTGGTCTTGTATGGTTTGGTTGGTTTTTTAGATGACTTTCTCAAGGTCTTCCGTAAAATCAATGAGGGCCTTAATCCCAAACAGAAATTGGCTCTTCAGCTGCTAGGTGGCGTCATTTTCTACCTTTTCTATGAGCGCGGTGGCGATATGCTTTCAGTCTTTGGTTACCAAGTGCATCTAGGGATTTTCTATATTGTCTTCGCCCTTTTCTGGCTAGTTGGTTTTTCAAACGCAGTCAACTTGACAGACGGAATTGATGGTCTGGCTAGTATTTCAGTCGTGATTAGTTTGTCTGCATATGGAGTTATTGCCTATGTGCAAGGTCAGATGGATATTCTTCTGGTGATTCTAGCCATGATTGGTGGTTTGCTCGGCTTCTTCGTCTTTAACCATAAGCCTGCCAAGGTCTTTATGGGGGATGTGGGAAGTTTGGCTCTCGGTGGAATGCTGGCAGCTATCTCTATGGCACTCCACCAAGAATGGACTCTCCTGATTATCGGAATTGTTTATGTTTTTGAAACAACTTCGGTTATGATGCAAGTCGGTTATTTCAAAATGACAGGTGGTAAACGTATTTTCCGTATGACGCCTGTGCATCATCATTTTGAGCTTGGAGGATTGTCTGGTAAGGGAAGTCCTTGGAGCGAGTGGAAGGTCGACTTCTTCTTTTGGGGAGTGGGGCTTCTAGCAAGTCTTTTGACACTAGCCTTTTTATACCTACTGTAAAAAATAAATCAGGATGAAGCTTATCTTCATCCTGGTTTTTGTGTGGTTAAAAGTTAGTTGGATTCATCCTTCTTACTCTTAAGTAGAAAAGTTGCTGTTAGGACTAGACTCAATCCTGACAAGAATAGTAGTGGATTGGATGTTTCACCAGTAGCTGGAAGTTGTTCTTTAGGAGAATGATTTGCCGATTGAACAAGGTCTGGACTAGATGAAACTTGCTCAGAGCTATTGGCTAATGGTTTGATATCTGTTTCACTTGGTTTTTGCTCTGCAGTAGTTGATGCTCCATTAGCTTGATAAACAACTGCATAGGTGCTGAAATGGCTAGTCGTAAATTCTGCCATTCCCTCGCGAATAGTAAAATCGAGTGCTTGTAACTCTTTTGATGGAGTTAGGTAGTAGACATTTTCGACAGCTGAGGAAATAGGCAAGCGGACCAAGACAGTTCCTTTTGGTTGTAAACTATGATCTGTTGAATTTTTAAGGTGAAGATCGTAAGCATCATAGGTCTTACCAAATAGTTCTTGAGCTAATACACGTCTGCTAGAAATGTGAGAAATTTCCTCTAAGTCAGTCGCTCCTCCAATAATTTCAACTTTAGTCTTTTCATCCTTTAAGACACGAAGTTTATATTCAGGAACAGAAACAGTAGGCGGTTGTTCTTGTCCCGCTGTCCCGACAGGTTGAGTGTACTCAGGGATAGACACAGTAGGCGGTTGTTCTAGTCCTGCTGTGCCGATAGGTTTAGTGTACTCAGGAATATTTACTACAGGCGGTTGTTCCTGTCCAGCCGTTCCGATAGGTTGAGTGTATTCAGGGATAGACACAGTAGGCGGTTGTTCCTGTCCAGCCGTTCCGATAGGCTCAGTGTACTCAGGAATAGAAACGGTAGGTGGCTGTTCTTGTCCCGCTGTTCCGATAGGTTTAGTGTACTCAGGAATGTTTACTACAGGCGGTTGTTCCTGTCCGGCTGTACCTATAGGTTTAGTATATTCCGGATTATTTACTACAGGCGGTTGTTCCTGTCCAGCTGTACCGATAGGCTTAGTGTATTCAGGAATTTCTACAATAGGAGCAGGGTCATCTCCCTTGCTTGTAGTTGGCTGCTGATTCTCAACCTTCTTCTCATCCTTTTTGGTAAAGACAGCTACTACAGGACTGCTTGTTGTATTTCCCTGGATAGAATAAGCTTCTATCGCATTTCCAATTTTTCGATTGGTTTCGTCAGGGATAGGGATTTGTACCTGATTATCTTGGATTGATAAGACAGTCTGATCTCCAGTCGTAACTAGATGATTATCGTCTATCCTGCGTAAAACGAGTGGATCTTTGATGCCTGGGAAGGTCACAGCGATGGCTTCCCAATCTCCAGCTGGAAGAGTTAAAGAGATGTTTTTATCCCCTTCCTTAAGTGGTGCGATACTTGGACTATCCAAGCTTACAGCTGGAGCCTTAATCACATCAAATGAATCTAGAGAAATTTTCTTGCGTCCTGCTGGTGAATTTGGATCAACTTTCAAGGTCAAAATATGATTGCCATCGCTCAGATTAGTAAATTCTCCAATTAAGGTTGCCTTTTGGGTAGCGCCAGCAGTGTAGAAGTCTAGACTTGGCATTTCTTTGCCATCTAGTGTCACGAGAGCTTTTCCGAGAGCGGATGTTTTAAGTCCGTAAATTCGAATACCTGTTCCAGTAAATGGAATGGTTGCTTGAGCTTCTGAAGCGGTACTTGGGTCGGCGTTATTGATGTCCGCATATTTTTCTGTGCTCTTATATAATTCAGTATCGCTCCAATCTTTGAATTGAGATCCGTATTGAATGCGAGGGTCACGGTCATCCATTTTTTCAATGGTTGTTCCCTGTCCAGGTAAAACTTTAAAGTAGTCTAAGGAGATTTTGGAACGTTCACTGCCACGGTGTTTATGCTCTTGTTTTACAGTGATAGTCATCATATGAGCACCATCTGACAATCCTGTGAAGCGACCGATAAGGCTACCTTTTTCAGTTGCACCTGCAGTATAGAAGTCCAGTTCACCGACTGATTTACCATCGATTTTGACTTCAGCGATTCCCAATTGAGATGATTTGAGACCATAGATTTCAATGCCAACACCATTGAAAGGAATTGTTGCTGTCGCATCTTTATCTGTATAGTTACCTAGTGAAAGATCGGCAAACTTCTCTGTCCCTCCAAATAATTCTGAGTCTGCCCAGTTTCCAAATGCAGAACCGTATTGGATTCGGCTATCACGGTCATCCATCAACTGGTTATAGGTTTCGATATTGGCCTTTTCGGATACCTGTGTAGAAACATTACCCAGCATAGCCTTAACAGTATAAGTGTAGGCGAGTTGAGGGTCGAGCGAACGGTCGATAAAATGGGTTTGATTGGTTACAAATTCTCTGCTTGCAGAGGTTTGGCCAGATTCGTCTTTCACTTGTCTTTGGATGACATAGTGGGTAGCACCTTCTACCTGATTGAAAGTGAGTTCGGCGGTGACACCATTTTGTCGAACTGCTGTCAGACTGGTTACACGACCAGGGAAATGTTCAAAGGTAATGACATCACCTTTTTGTGTTGCCAGTTGAATGCGGCCATCTTTAAGAACAGTTGCTTTGACAGATTTACCATTAACCTTAACCTGACTGGCTTCGATATTTGGATAATCTACAACTAGGTCTCCACCGACATTTGACAGGAAGGACAAGCTTTGCAGGTTTTTATCTTTCCACTTCATGCTGACTTCAAAGTTACCACGGGCAACCAGACCAGAAACCTGACCGTCTTTCCAAGCATCTGGAAGGGCTGGCAATGGTGCAATGTAGCCAGTGTGTGATTGAAGAAGCATTTCTGCAATTCCACTGGTTGCTCCAAAGTTTCCATCGATTTGGAAAGGTGCGTGCGTATCCCAAAGGTTTTCTAGGGTTGAATATTTGAGCTGTTCAGCGAGCAAGCGATGGGCACGGTTACCGTCTAAGAGACGAGCCCAGAGGTTGATTTTATTGGCCTTAGACCAACCAGTACCACCATCTCCACGGTGGTTGAGGGTAGCACGCGCAGCTTCTAAATATTCAGCCTGGTCCTTGCTAAAGAGCGTACCTGGGAAGAGACCTACCAGATGGGAAACGTGGCGGTGGTTATTTTCAATGCCTTCATTAGTGAATTGTGGACTGTCTTCTTCGTACCATTCCTTGATGCGTCCCTCTTTGTTAATGTGAAGTGGTTTTAGTTTGTCAAATTTAGCCTTGACCTCTGTAACTAAGTCTTTGTCGACATTCAGATGGTTGGCGACTTCCATGTAGTCATGGAATAGCTGCCAGACTAGTGATTGGTCAAAGGTATTTCCAATGGTAATAGTACCGTGTTCTGGTGAGTAAGACGGAGAAGATACCCAACGGTCGCTGGCCTGATCATAGTGCAAGAAGGAATTCCAGAACTTAGCTGTTTCCTTGAGCATTGGATAAATCTTTTCTTTTAGATAACTTTCATCCTTGGTGAATTTATAGTAGTCATAGACATTCTGCATCATCCAGGCATTAGCTGCTGGCGACCAACCCCAATAGTAATTCCAACCAGGAGTAGTCCAGCCAAATGGTGTTGCTTGGGTGTGAACTAACCAACCATTTTCTTGTCCATCTTTTGATTCGATACCAGCGTATTCTTTAGCAGCGATACGGCCATAGTAACGCATATCATCAATGTAATTGATCATTGGCTTGGCTGTTTCAGCTAGATTGCTCATGTAGGCTGGCCAATAGTTCATTTGCAAATTGACATTGAGGTGGTAGTCAGCGTTCCAAGGTGGATTGTCTACGGCATTCCAGACTCCTTGTAGGTTGGCAGGAAGGGCATCTGTCCGATCACGAGATGAACTGATCAATAAATAACGTCCGTATTGGAAGAAGAGTTCTTCCAGTTTTTGCCCTTTGCTAGGGTTGTAGGTCTGAAGGGCCTCTTTTGTCGTTTGAGCAGCATTGCTTCCACCTAGGTTTAGTTTGACGCGGTTAAAGAGGCTTTGATAGTCTTTGATATGGTTCTTTTTAAGTGTCTCATAGTCTTTGCCCCTAGCTGCTTCTACAATGCCTTTAACTGTTTTTTCGAGGTCAATGTCTTTGCGATAGTTTGTTTTTGGATTCTGAGCAAAGTTAGTCTTGGCACTGAGTAAAAGCGTAGCGTAGCTAGCTCCTGTGATTGTTAAACTATCCTCATGGACAGTAACTTTTCCGTCCGTTTTAATTCCTAGATAGGATGCGAACTGGAGGCCATTATCTTTGACTGTACCTTTTAGTAGGATACCATTTGGGTCTGTCGTAACATGGCCACTCTTGTAGTTAGAATATTCCGCTGAGTAGTCTCCGTTAGCAAGCAAGTCTTCTGTCAAGCTATTCCAAACTGTAAAATCAAGTTTTTTGTCCCCTTTTTGGGTCAAGTGAGTCACGGTGACATCATCAGGGTAACTTGAGAAGGTTTCGCGTTTGAAGGTCGTTCCATCTTGGGTGTAAGAAGTTGTAGTAGTGGCTTCTGTGATATCCAAACCACGGTGATAGTCTGTAACTGTATCCAGCCCCTTTTTCTGGTTATTGAAGACCATGAAGATATCACCAAAGGCTAGATAACGTCCATACTGGGCGTTGTTTGGTCCAACTAGATTTTGTTCAGCTAATCGTTTGGCTTTTTGGCGATCTCCGTCTTCAAGAGCCTTACGAATTTCTGCTAAAATTTTATACCGTTCCTGATAGTTTCCTCCATTATAGTCGGTACTGTCGGGACGCGGTCCACCTGACCAAAGAGTTTTTTCGTTGTATTGGATTCTCTCCTCGCCGATGAGACCAAAAACCTTAGCACCCATTTCACCATTCCCAACTGGGAGTGCTTGTTTTTCCCAGCCATCATAGGAAGGAGCTGTTGGTCGATCATAGTTTAGCTGATAGTTGCTTTGTTCTGTCACAGGTAGTTCTTGTTTTTCGGTTTCCTTATTTTCATTAGGTTTTACAATAGCCTCAGTACTGGCTTGATTAGTTGTAGCAGAAGTAACATCAGCCTCAGCGGGTTTACTTTCAGAAGAACTATTATTAGCTAGAACTGGTTTTGTATGATCAATTGGCACGTTTGGCTGTGTATGCTCAGTTGATTCACTTGCTTTCGTTACAGTGTCTAACTTAGAGCTAGTTTTCTCTAGTGTAGGCTCATTTTGCTTTACTTCAATAGTATCAGCAGAGACGGTATGACTAGCTAGAAAAACTGCTCCAAGCAAAACAGAGGCTGTGCCAACTGTTAGCTTCCGAATACTGTAGCGACAGGATTTCTCCCTCCAAATTTTTTCCATAGAAACCTCCTTCATTGATTAAAAGCGCTTTCATTTTTATGAGACGGACTTTTGTTTCTATATTGTATTGTTAATCTGATTTTACCAGCTAATGAAGTGTTGTCAAGGGGATTTAAGGAGGATATATATTTGATATTGTTTTGTATTAAAAAAGTGTATTTTTTATATTCTTTCTAGTTTTGACTAGAACAATAAGCCAACTTTATTACAGCCTACCCATCCCTGAAAGCGTAAAACAAACTAGTCAGGGTGGCTAGTTTATGGTATAATGAAAGAGACTCAAAAAGAAACAGGAGAAATATGATGGATTTACTATTAGCAATTGTATTGATTGTACTGGCTTTTCTAGGAGGAGCTCTTGGAGGAATGTACTTGGTTCGTAAGCAAATTGAAAAAGAATTTGCTGACAACCCACGTTTGAATGCTGAAGCAGTTCGTACTCTTTTGAGTGCAAATGGTCAAAAACCAAGCGAAGCCAAGGTACAACAAGTTTACCACCAAATCATCCGCCAACAAAAGGCAGCCCTTGCTAACAATAAAAAGAAAAAATAAATAAGGAAAAGTCTGGGATGAAAGTTCCAGACTTCTCACTATGTTGGTTATGGTTTAGGGATGAGACTTTTTCCTTGCATTCTATTGATATTTGATTATGATTAAGAGAGATAGTTGTTGATTAGGCTGTCATTCAGTTCATAAGGATCAATAATCATAATGAACTATCAATCAGAAAAAAGACTAGAAAGAAGACTGTATGGATAATCGACCAATTGGTTTTTTGGATTCGGGTGTCGGGGGCTTGACCGTTGTGCGCGAGCTCATGCGCCAGCTTCCCCATGAAGAAATCGTCTATATTGGAGATTCGGCGCGGGCGCCCTATGGTCCCCGTCCTGCTGAGCAAATTCGTGAATATACTTGGCAGTTGGTCAACTTTCTCTTGACCAAGGATGTCAAGATGATTGTCATTGCATGTAACACTGCGACTGCAGTCGTCTGGGAAGAAATCAAGGCTCAACTAGACATTCCTGTTCTAGGTGTGATTTTGCCAGGAGCTTCGGCAGCTATCAAGTCCAGTCAAGGTGGAAAAATCGGAGTCATTGGAACGCCTATGACGGTCCAATCTGACATTTATCGTCAGAAAATTAACGATCTGGATCCGGACTTACAGGTGGAGAGTTTGGCCTGTCCCAAGTTTGCTCCCTTGGTGGAGTCTGGTGCCCTGTCAACCAGTGTTACCAAGAAAGTGGTCTATGAAACCTTGCGTCCCTTGGTTGGAAAGGTGGATAGCCTGATTTTGGGTTGCACCCATTATCCACTCCTCAGACCTATTATTCAAAATGTCATGGGGCCCAAGGTTCAGCTCATCGATAGTGGAGCAGAGTGCGTACGGGATATCTCAGTCTTACTCAATTATTTTGAAATCAATCGTGGTCGCGATGCTGGACCACTCCATCACCGTTTTTACACAACAGCCAGCAGCCAAAGTTTTGCACAAATTGGTGAAGAATGGCTGGAAAAAGAGATTCATGTGGAGCATGTAGAATTATGACAAATAAAATTTATGAATACAAGGATGACCAGGACTGGTATGTCGGCTCATATAGTATTTTTGGTGGCGTCCAGACGTTGACTGATGAAGACTTGGATTTCCCTCTGGTTGGATTGGCCAAAATCTTTCGAGACGAGGAACGAGGTTTCCCGATTTCAGTTACTGTTTTACGCTATGGTTCTCTCTACCGTTTATTGTCTTTTGTGGTAGATATCCTCAACCAAGAAATGGGACGAAATGTGGAAGTTATTCAACGTCAGGGGGCCCTGCTCTTGGTTGAAAATGGGCAACTCCTGCATGTAGAATTGCCTAAAGAAGGGGTCAATGTTCATGATTTCTTTGAGACAAGCAAGGTCAGAGAAACCTTATTGATTGCGACTCGAAACGAAGGCAAGACCAAGGAATTCCGAGCTATCTTTGACAAGCTAGGCTACGATGTGGAAAATCTTAATGACTATCCTGACCTGCCTGAAGTAGCAGAAACAGGCATGACCTTCGAAGAAAATGCCCGTCTCAAGGCAGAAACCATTTCTCAATTAACGGGCAAGATGGTTTTGGCAGATGATTCTGGACTTAAAGTCGATGTCCTTGGTGGCTTGCCAGGTGTCTGGTCAGCTCGTTTCGCAGGTGTGGGAGCTACTGACCGTGAAAACAATGCTAAACTTTTGCACGAGTTGGCCATGGTCTTTGAACTCAAGGACCGCTCGGCTCAATTCCATACAACCCTAGTCGTAGCCAGCCCAAACAAGGAAAGTTTGGTTGTTGAAGCTGACTGGCCTGGCTACATTAACTTTGAACCTAAGGGTGAAAATGGCTTTGGCTATGACCCTCTCTTCCTTGTAGGAGAGACAGGTAAGTCCTCAGCTGAATTAACCCTTGAAGAAAAAAATAGTCAATCTCACCGTGCCTTAGCCGTTAAGAAACTTTTGGAGGTATTTCCATCATGGCAAAGCAAACCATCATTGTAATGAGCGATTCTCATGGCGATAGCTTGATTGTGGAAGAAATCCGTGATCGCTATGTGGGCAAAGTTGATGCCGTTTTTCATAATGGCGATTCTGAACTGCGTCCCGATTCTCCCCTTTGGGAGGGCATCCGCGTTGTCAAAGGGAATATGGACTTCTATGCAGGTTACCCAGAACGTTTGGTGACTGAGCTTGGTTCGACCAAGATTATCCAAACCCATGGTCACTTGTTTGACATCAATTTCAATTTTCAAAAGTTGGACTACTGGGCTCAGGAGGAAGAGGCCGATATCTGCCTCTATGGTCACTTGCATGTGCCAAATGCTTGGATGGAAGGCAAGACCCTCTTTCTAAATCCAGGTTCTATCAGTCAACCACGTGGGACCGTCAGAGAATGTCTCTATGCTCGTGTGGAGATTGATGATAGTTACTTTAAAGTCGACTTTTTGACACGAGACCATGAGGTGTATCCGGGCTTGTCCAAGGAGTTTAGCCGATGATTGCCAAGGAGTTTGAGACTTTCTTGTTGGGGCAAGAGGAAACATTTTTGACTCCTGCTGAAAATCTGGCTGTGTTAATTAATACCCATAATGCAGATCACGCAACCCTCTTGCTTAGTCAGATGACTTATACCCGTGTTCCTGTTGTGACAGATGAAAAACAGTTTGTTGGAACTATTGGGCTCAGAGATATTATGGCTTATCAGATGGAGCATGACCTGAGCCAAGAAATCATGGCGGATACGGATATTGTTCATATGACCAAAAAGGATGTAGCGGTTGTTTCGCCTGATTTTACCATTACGGAGGTCTTGCACAAGTTGGTAGATGAGTCCTTCTTGCCGGTTGTGGATGCGTCAGGGATTTTCCAAGGGATCATCACGCGCAAGTCTATCCTAAAGGCAGTGAATGCTCTCTTGCATGACTTTAGTAAGGAATATGTGATTCGATGCAAATGAGAGATAGGGTTTCAGACTTTTTAGAGGAAAAGCAGGGCTTGTCTGCTAATTCCAAGCAGTCTTATAGGTATGATTTGGAACAATTTTTAGATATTGTCGGCGAGAGGGTTTCTGAAACTAGTCTCAAGATTTACCAAGCCCAGCTAGCCAATCTAAAAATCAGCGCCCAGAAACGAAAACTTTCGGCCTGTAATCAATTTCTCTACTTTCTCTATCAAAAAGGAGAGGTGGACAGCTTTTATCGTTTGGAATTAGCTAAACAAGCTGAGAAGAAGACGGAAAAGCCAGAAATTCTAGACCTAGCCTCTTTTTGGCAGGAAAGCGACTATCCAGAGGGCCGCTTGCTAGCGCTCTTAATCCTAGAAATGGGCCTCTTGCCGAGTGAGGTTTTAGCTCTCAAGGTTGCGGATATCAATCTAGATTTTCAAGTGTTGAGAATCCAGAAGGCTTCCCAACAGAGGATTGTCACCATTCCCACGAGCTTGCTTTCAGAGCTAGAACCCTTGATGGGCCAGACCTATCTTTTTGAAAGGACAGGGAAAGCCTATTCTCGTCAGTGGGCCTTCCGTCAGCTAGAAGCTTTTGTCAAGGAGAAAGGTTTTCCAGCACTATCAGCCCAAGCCTTGCGGGAACAGTTCATTTTAAGACAAATTGAAAACAAGGTCGATTTGTACGAAATTGCAAAAAAATTAGGATTAAAAACAGTTCTGACCTTAGAAAAATATAGATAATGGATATTAAATTAAAAGATTTTGAAGGGCCGCTGGATCTTCTTTTGCACCTGGTTTCCAAGTACCAGATGGATATCTACGATGTGCCCATCACAGAAGTCATCGAACAGTATCTAGCCTATGTCTCAACCCTGCAGGCTATGCGTCTAGAAGTGACGGGTGAGTATATGGTTATGGCCAGTCAGCTTATGCTGATTAAGAGTCGCAAGCTATTGCCAAAGGTAGCAGAAGTGACCGACTTGGAGGACGATCTAGAGCAGGATCTTCTCTCTCAAATCGAAGAATACCGCAAGTTTAAGCTCTTGGGGGAACACCTAGAAGCCAAGCACCAAGAACGAGCTCAGCACTATTCCAAAGCGCCGACAGAGTTGATTTACGAAGATGCGGAGCTTGTTCATGACAAGACGACCATTGACCTCTTTTTGGCTTTTTCAAATATCCTAGCCAAGAAAAAAGAGGAGTTTGCACAGAATCACACGACTATCTTGCGGGATGAGTATAAGATTGAGGACATGATGGTTATCGTGAAAGAGTCCTTGACTGGACGAGACCAGTTGCGCTTGCAGGATTTGTTTAAGGAAGCCCAGAATGTCCAAGAGGTCATCACCCTCTTTTTGGCAACCCTAGAGTTAATCAAAACCCAGGAGCTGATCCTCGTGCAAGAGGAAAGTTTCGGAGATATTTATCTCATGGAAAAGAAGGAAGAAAGTCAAGTGGCCCAAAGCTAGACTTGATAGAGAGGAAAGATGAGTACTTTAGCAAAAATAGAAGCGCTCTTGTTTGTAGCGGGTGAAGATGGGATTAGAGTCCGCCAGTTAGCCGAACTCCTCTCTCTGCCACCGACAGGCATCCAACAGAGTTTAGAAAAATTATCTCAGAAGTATGAAAAGGACCCAGATTCCAGTTTGGATCTGATTGAGACTGGTGGTGCTTATAGATTGGTGACCAAGCCTCAGTTTTCAGAGATCTTGAAGGAATACTCTAAGGCACCTATCAACCAGAGTTTATCTCGGGCTGCCCTTGAGACCTTGTCCATCATTGCCTATAAGCAGCCCATCACACGGATAGAAATTGATGCCATCCGTGGGGTCAACTCGAGTGGGGCCTTGGCAAAGTTGCAGGCCTTTGACTTGATACGAGAAGACGGGAAAAAAGAAGTGTTGGGGCGCCCCAACCTCTATGTGACTACGGATTATTTCCTAGATTACATGGGAATTAACCATTTAGAAGAATTACCAGTGATTGATGAGCTTGAGATTCAAGCCCAAGAAAGCCAATTATTTGGTGAAAGGATAGAAGAAGATGAGAATCAATAAGTATATTGCCCACGCAGGTGTGGCCAGTAGGAGAAAAGCAGAAGAGCTGATTAAGCAAGGTTTGGTGACGGTTAACGGCCAGGTGGTACGTGAACTAGCAACCACTATCAAGTCAGGCGACAAGGTCGAAGTTGAAGGTCAACCTATCTACAACGAAGAAAAGGTCTATTATCTACTTAACAAACCACGCGGTGTCATTTCCAGTGTGACAGATGACAAGGGCCGCAAGACGGTTGTCGACCTCTTGCCCAACGTGAAGGAGCGTATCTACCCTGTAGGTCGTTTGGACTGGGATACATCAGGTGTCTTGATTTTGACAAATGATGGGGATTTTACGGATGAGATGATTCACCCACGTAATGAGATTGACAAGGTCTATGTCGCGCGTGTTAAAGGTATTGCCAATAAGGAAAATCTTCGTCCCTTGACTCGTGGAGTGGAGATTGAGGGCAAGAAAACTAAGCCAGCTGTCTATGAGATTCTCAAAGTGGATCCAGTTAAAAATCGCTCAGTAGTGCAGTTGACTATCCATGAAGGGCGTAACCACCAGGTTAAAAAGATGTTTGAAGCTGTCGGTCTTCAAGTGGACAAGTTGTCACGGACCCGTTTTGGACACCTAGACTTGACAGGACTCCGTCCAGGAGAATCCCGCCGTCTTAACAAAAAAGAAATCAGCAAACTACACACCATGGCTGTAACCAAGAAATAATGAAACGAATTTTAATAGCGCCTGTACGCTTTTACCAACGTTTTATCTCACCAGCCTTTCCACCTTCTTGTCGTTTTGAGCCGACTTGTTCCAACTACATGATTCAGGCTATTGAAAAACATGGCTTCAAGGGTGTCTTGATGGGCTTAGCTCGGATTTTACGTTGCCATCCCTGGTCGAAAACAGGTAAGGACCCCGTCCCAGACCACTTTTCACTCAAACGGAATCAAGAAGAAAAATGAGGCTGGGTAAAAATATTTTAGTGAAATGATAAAAACGCATCCTATCAGGTTTGAGTGAGCTTGACAGGATGCGTTTTATCATGTAAAGATGTTAGTTAAGTTTGAAGCAACTTATTTCAAGGCTTTTTGTGCGTCTTCAATCATGAGTTTGGTTGATTCAAGTCCGCCTCCACTTAGATACCAGAGGTCTGGTGTTAGTTGGATAATCTTACCATTTTTAGCGGCAGGTGTTTCAGCGATAAGGGCATTTTCTAGGACGCCATCGTTGCTTGAGTTGTCACCACCGATGGCAAGGGTACGGTTGATAACAAAGAGGATATCAGGATTGATTTCTTTGACACTTTCAAAGCTGACTTCTTGTCCGTGGCGAGAATCTTCAAATTGAGTATCAGTTGGCTTGAATTTCAAGGTTTGATACAAGAAAGAGAAACGAGATTGGGCACCAAAGGCAGCCATTTTTCCTTCGTTGAGGAGGATAGCAAGGGCTTTTTTGTCAGAGTTTTCATTTTTAGTAGCGACTTCTTGGATGCTCTTGTCTAGCTTGGCCAATTCTTCCTTGGCTTTCTGTGTACCAGTTTCACCAAAGGCGCTTGCTAAGGATTCGATATTAGCCTTGGTAGAAGTCCAGTAGTCGTCCTTGCTTGCTTGGAAGAGAACGGTTGGGGCGATTTCTTTGAATTTATCTACAAATTTTTGGGTACGTGGTGAAGCGATAATCAAATCTGGTTCAAGAGCAGCAATGGCTTCTAGGTCTGGCTCAACCATAGAACCAACATTGTTAACTTTTCCAGCTAGGTCTTTTAGGTAAGTCGGAACAGTTTTTGTAGGCATTCCGACGATATTCTTTTCAAAACCTAAAGCGCGAATAGTATCCGCAGCACCGAGGTCAAAGGTAACAATTTTTTCAGGAACTTTTGAAAGTTTGACTTCGTCCAGTGAGCTTTTAATGGTCACTTCTGTTGGAGTAGAGCTGCTTGTTTCCGACTTACTAGTGTTTAAGTTTGTGTTTGTACTACATGCACCAAGTAGGAGCAAGAAGCTGGCCACTAGGGCAGTGAAATAAAGTTTAAGGGATGTTTTCATGATTTCTCCTTTTTAAAATGTGATAACGATTTAGGGAGTCTCTAGATTTTATTGACTAAGAGACTGAAGGTTCTCTAACTTGAGCTTCTATGTTACTAGCTATAGATACAGATCTTTTTGCCATTGATATCAGCCAGCGTGATGGGAATCTCATAGAGTTGACTGAGGAGGTCAGCCTGCATGATTTGAGTAGTCGTTCCCTTGCTAAAGACTTGACCGTCCTTGAAGGCGACAATTTCATCCGCATACTGGCTGGCCATGTTGATATCGTGGAGGACGATGATAATGGTCTTGCCGAGTTCATCCACCAGTCGCTTGAGAATCTGCATCATGCTGACGCTTTGCTTGATATCGAGATTGTTGAGTGGTTCGTCCAGCAAGATAAAGTCTGTATCCTGGGCCAGTACCATAGCGATAAAGACCCGCTGGAGCTGGCCTCCAGACAGGCTATCGATGTAGCGGTCTTTTAAGTTGGTCAGTTCCAGATAGGTCAGGGTTTCTCGGATTTTTTCCCAATCTTCTGGACTCAGTCGACCTCGGCTGTAGGGAAAACGTCCAAAACTGACCAGTTCTTCAACCGTCAATTTGGCTTGGTAATTGATTTTCTGCTTTAGGATAGTCAGTTCTTGAGCCAGTTCTTGTGAATTCCAACTCTCGATTTCACGGCCTTTGATACTGAGAATTCCCTGATCTTTCTTGGTCAGTCTGCTCATGATGGAGAGGAGAGTCGATTTTCCAGCACCATTTGGACCAATAAAGGATGTCAGTTTCTGAGGACTGACTTCAAGCGAAATGCCTTGCAAAATATCCTGTTTTTGAATGGATTTGTCAATGTTTTCCAGTTTCACTGACGCGCCCTCCTGTATAGTAAGATAAAGAATAAGAGACCCCCTACACTCTCGATGACCATACTGATGCGAATTTCCAGCGCAAAAACTCGTTCAATCAGGGCTTGCCCCAAGGTCAAACTAATAAATCCAACCAGAATGGCTACGATAAAGAGTAACTTGTGCCGATAGTCTTTGACAATCAGGTAGGTGAGGTTGGCCAGCATAAAGCCGAAGAAGGCCATAGGCCCTACCAAGGCAGTGGCCGTTGAAGTTAAAAGCACGATACCCCAGAGGATTTCTTTCTGTTCTTTTTCAACATCGAGTCCCAATATCTGAGCCGTTTCTCTTTGTAGGTGCAAGACATCCAGAATGACTGCTTTTCGAAAGAAAAAGATTGTCAAAGCAAGGATAATCAGAGAACCGATGGCTAGGATGGAAGTGTTGAGATGTTGAAAGGAAGCAAAGAGACTGTTCTGCAGTTTATCGTATTCATTTGGATCCATCAAGACCTGAAGGAAGGTACTGATATTTCTAAAGAGACTTCCGAGGGCTAGACAGATTAGCAGGATGAAGACCAGGTCTTGTTTCATCAGTGTCTTCAAGTAGCCTTGTAAGGCAAGAAAGAAGAGGGATTGAAGCAGCAGCAAAACTAGGAATTCTAAGATAGGAGACTTCTCAAGCTGTAAAAACTTGCTTTCAAAAACCAGTAGCAGAGTTTGCAGTAGGACATAGAAGGATTCGATTCCTAAAATACTAGGTGTCAGGAAGCGATTTTCTGTCAAAGTTTGAAAACTAATGGTCGAAATCCCAGTCGCGATGGCTACCAAGAGATAAACGATGATCTTTTGGGAACGCAACTTCCAAGCAAAGGCAGACAAGTGAGTGATGGGCCAGAAGTAGAGGAGACAAGCTCCGACGGCCAGAATAATGAGAAGCCAGAAGAGCTTGGTATGTTTGCTTTTAGACTGCATCTCTTCGTCCCCCTCTCCAGAGAAGTAGGATAAAGACGAGGCTACCGATGATTCCTAGCAAGAGACTGACAGACAGCTCATAGGGCCGAATCAGAACTCGGGATAGGATATCACAGACCAGAACTAGATTGGCACCTACCAGTGCGACCATGAGTTTGGTTTGTCTTAGATTATCTCCATAGTGCTTGCGAACAAGATTGGGAACGATGACTCCAAGAAATGGTAAGCCGCCCACGGTAATCATGGTGACACTTGTCGTTAGCGCCACCAGAAAGAGAGCTAGTTTTTCAAGTAGGGAGTAGGAAATCCCCAAACTCTCACTGGTTTCTTTTCCTAGATTCATGATGGTAAAGGTTTGGGATAATTTCCAAACGGCTATCAGGATAATAAGGCCTAAGAAGAGCCACTCATACTGATGGGTCTGAATCATGGAGAAGGAGCCCTGGGTCCAAGCTGTCATACTCTGAACCAGATTGAAACGATAGGCGATAACTTCTGTCACAGAACCGATAATTCCACTATAGATGATCCCAATCAGAGGCAACATCCACCTTTCCTTTATAGTAAAAATAGTCATAAAGGCTAGGAAGAAGAGGGTGAATACGATGGATGAAACAAAGGCGAAGAGCATCTTTTGTGTCAGACTAGCCGACGGAAAGACAAAGAGGCTCAATACCATTCCTAGTTTGGCAGCTTCAGTGGTTCCAACTGTACTCGGTGCAGCAAACTGATTTTGAGTGATAGTCTGCATGAGAAGTCCTGCCATACTCATACTAGAGGCCGCGAGGAGAATACTGATGGTTCTTGGAAGACGGGACTCTTGAAAGAGAAGCCAGGTCTGCTGGTCGAAAGCAAAGAGCTTTCCCCATGAAAAATCACTGGTCCCAATGCTAATAGAGAGAAAGACTAGGAGTAGAAGTAAGCCAATTAAATAATGAGAAAGTTTCATACCCCGTCCTTTCATGTGGATTTGGTACCGAAAGATACCTGCGGATATTACTGTAACACGATTTCTTTAATCTGTCAATAAATTTTCTGACAATTTAATGTAAAAAGAAAGAAAAATTCCTGAAAGGACATCGGGCTCTCTTTTTTAGTAGGAAAACTGAGTAAAAAACTATCCACCTTCTCGCTATCCTTCTCCTATAAAAAGTGGTAAAATGGATGAAAGAAAGAAGGAACTGAAATGACAACATTATTTTCAAAAATCAAAGAAGTAACAGAACTTGCTGCTATCTCAGGTCATGAAGCGCCTGTCCGTGCCTATCTTCGTGAAAAGTTGACACCGCATGTGGATGAAGTGGTGACAGATGGCTTGGGTGGTATTTTCGGGATTAAACATTCAGAAGCTGCGAATGCACCGCGTGTCTTGGTCGCTTCTCATATGGATGAAGTTGGTTTTATGGTCAGCGAAATTAAGCCAGATGGTACCTTCCGTGTTGTAGAAATCGGCGGTTGGAACCCAATGGTTGTCAGCAGCCAACGTTTCAAACTTCTGACTCGTGATGGTCGTGAAATTCCTGTGATTTCAGGTTCTGTCCCTCCACATTTGACTCGTGGTAAGGGTGGACCAACCATGCCAGCCATTGCAGATATCGTCTTTGATGGTGGTTTTGCGGATAAGGCTGAGGCAGAAAGCTTTGGCATCCGTCCTGGTGACACCATCGTACCAGATAGTTCTGCAATCTTAACAGCCAATGAAAAAAATATTATCTCAAAAGCTTGGGACAACCGCTACGGTGTTCTTATGGTTAGTGAATTGGCAGAAGCTCTGTCAGGTCAAAAACTCGGAAATGAACTCTATCTTGGCTCTAATGTCCAAGAAGAGGTTGGTCTGCGTGGTGCTCATACTTCCACAACCAAGTTTGACCCAGAAGTCTTCCTCGCAGTTGACTGCTCACCTGCTGGTGATGTTTATGGCGGTCAAGGCAAGATTGGAGATGGAACCTTGATTCGTTTCTACGACCCAGGTCACTTGCTTCTTCCAGGTATGAAGGATTTCCTTTTGACAACGGCTGAAGAAGCTGGTATCAAGTACCAATACTACTGTGGTAAAGGCGGAACAGACGCTGGCGCAGCTCATCTGAAAAATGGTGGTGTCCCATCTACAACAATCGGTGTTTGCGCTCGTTATATCCATTCTCACCAAACCCTCTATGCAATGGATGACTTCCTAGAAGCTCAAGCCTTCTTACAAGCCTTGGTGAAAAAATTGGATCGTTCAACAGTTGACTTGATTAAAAATTATTAAACTTAAGGAGGTGGTAGGGATGGTAGAACCAAACCTAGAAAGCCTTATAAAAGATCTTTACAATCATGCTCGAAATGATTTGAGTGAAGATTTAGTTGCTGCTCTCCTAGAGACTGCTAAAAAACTGCCTACTACAAATGAGCAATTGCTGGCAGTTCGTCTCTCAGGCCTGGTCAATCGTGAATTGCTCCTAAATCCCAAACATCCAGCACCTGAGTTGCTCAACTTGGCTCGCTTTATCAAAAGAGAAGAAGCCAAGTACAGGGGAACTGCAGCTTCTGCGATTATGTATGGGGAGCTCTTTAAAATGCTTTGATTCCATTGTGAATCAAAGCATTTTTCTATATGTTAGAAAAGCAATTCTTGGTTAGGAAAAGAAAAAAGCCATCCTATCTAGGATAGCTTCTTGGATCTTAGATTTGTTCAGCGATGACCTTTTCAGCAAGGTTCATGGCGTGGTCAGATACACGAGTATAGTGGGAAATGATGTCGATAAAGTTGACCCCAGCTTGTGTTGAACACTCGCCCTTGTTGAGGCGTTTGATGTGGGTCTTTCTGAGAACACGTTCCATATTGTTGATTTCTTTATGGCGTTCAATCAGACTTTGAGCTTTTTCGATATCATTGTTTTCTACACTATCAAGGGCATCCTTGATAAAGCCGGTGGTTTTTTGATAGATATCAGCCAGTTCTTGCAAAGCAGCTTCAGAGAACTCAACATTTTTACGTTGAAGATAGTCAGTCAGGTTGAGAAGAGCTTCTGCGTGGTCCCCAATCCGTTCCAAATCGCGGGATGAATCCAGGATGTTGGTCAGCACTTCACTTTCTTTCTGGCTAAGGGCCTCACTTGAAAGAGTAATAAGGTAACGAGTCAATTTTTCATCAATGGTATTGATGGCTTCTTCTGTCTTGTGTCCTTTTTCAGCAACCTTTTCATTAAGGTCAATGATGTAGTTGTATGAAAGGTCAAAGGCTTTAGAAGCATAATTTCCCAAGTGAAGGAGTTCTTTCTTCGCATTTCCGAGAGCGATTGATGGAGCTTGTTTAATCAAATGCTCATCAAGGTAAAGCGGCTCGTACTTGACAACTTCATCTTCACCAGGGATGAGCTTGGTGACAAAGTAGGCCAAGGCTCCGATGAAGGGAAATTGTACAATAGTGTTACTTACGTTAAAGGCACCGTGAGAGAAGGCGATGGTCATCTCAGGTGAGAGGTGAAGGAGTGCCTGGAAGTACTCAATCATAGACGTAAATGGACCTAATAAGATTAAGCAAAGAATAGTTCCCAAAACGTTAAAGGTAACGTGGGTTGCAGCAACGCGTTTTGCAGAGATATTGGCTCCAGCTGCCGCGATGATAACTGTTAGGGTTGTCCCGATATTATCCCCGAAGAGAACCGGTAGCGAACCTTTAAGGTCAAGGAATCCACCTGCATAGAGACCTTGCAAAATCCCGATTGTCGCAGAAGAAGCTTGGATGAGAACGGTAATCACTGCACCGGCAAAAACTCCCAACACAGGATTTTGTCCCAAGGTTACCATGTATTCCTTAAATTGTGGTAAATCTTTAAGAGGGCTCATACCGGCACTGATGAGGTTTAGAGCATAGAAGATTCCTCCTACACCAAACAGGATGCGTCCGATATTGTTTGCTGTTCTATTTTTGGTAAAGAAGAGGAACATGGTTCCAAGGAAAATCAGGGGTAAAGCATATTCGCCAAGCTTGAAACCGATGATAAAGGAAGTAACGGTGGTTCCGATGTTGGCTCCCATGATAATTCCGATAGCCTGTCTAAGAGTGAGAAGACTAGCGCTGACCAGTCCAACCGTGATAACTGTAACCCCTGTACTTGACTGAATCAGGGCAGTCACGACAATTCCTACTAGAACACCTAAAAAGGGATTGCTAGTGTACTTGTCAATGTAAAAACGAAGGCGATCTCCAGCAGCTTGTTGCAAACCGTCTCCCATGGTCTTAATACTATATAAGAATAGTCCTAGACCACCTAAAAAGTGAAATAAAATTTCCTGCCAATTAATGGACATTTCTTTTTCCTCCGAAAAATAATAACGGAATTTCTCCTATTCTATTTTAAAGGATAAAAGTAAATCTAACAAGTGTTAAGCTAAGATTTTAGAAAGAAAATTCGTTAGAATGGACCTTAATTATATTAATTTTACCAATTTCTAACCTAGATATAGGTATTTCCTTTTATATATTGACATTTAAAAGAAATATTTTAAAATGAGGGAGGAATTATCTTGGTCCCTGTGATTGGGATAAAAATTTTATAAAGAAAGTTAAGCGCTTTCTTTTATGCAACAAAATCAATCTTTTAGGAGAAGAAAATGAAGAATCCATTTTTTGAAAGACGTTGTCGTTATAGTATTCGTAAGTTATCAGTAGGAGCCTGCTCGCTAATGATTGGTGCTGTTTTATTTGCTGGTCCAGCCTTGGCTGAAGAAACTGCAGTTCCTGAAAATAGCGGAGCCAATACAGAGCTTGTTTCAGGAGAGAGTGAGCATCCAACTAATGAAGCTGACAAGCAGCATGAAGGAGAACATGCTAGAGAAAATAAGACAGAAAAGGCAGAAGGAGTAGCGACAGCATCTGAAACTGCTTCGCCAGCAAGCAATGAAGCTGCAACTACTGAAACCGCAGAGGCAGCTAGCGCAGCTAAACCAGAGGAAAAAGCAAGTGAGGTGACTGCAGAAACACCATCTGCAGAAGCAAAACCTAAGTCTGAAAAGGAAATAGAAGCAAAGTCTGAAGCAACTAGCCAAGGGGATGAGTCTAAGCCAGCAGCAGAAGCTAATAAGACTGAAAAAGAAGTCCAGCCAGATGTCCCTAAAAATATAGAAAAAACATTAAAACCAAAGGAAATCAAATTTAATTCTTGGGAGGATTTGTTGAAATGGGAACCCGGAGCTCGTGAGGATGATCCCATCAATCGTTCTTCTGTTGAACTTGCTAAGCGCCATAGAGGCCAGTTGGTGAATGAAAAAGCAAGTAGAAGAGCCAAGGTTCAGGCGCTAGCAAATACCAACTCAAAGGCTAAAGACCACGCTTCTGTTGGTGGAGAAGAATTCAAGGCCTACGCCTTTGACTACTGGCAATACTTGGATTCAATGGTCTTCTGGGAAGGTCTAGTTCCAACTCCAGATGTCATTGATGCAGGACATCGTAACGGAGTTCCCGTTTATGGAACACTTTTCTTCAACTGGTCCAACAGTATTGCTGACCAAGAGAAATTTGTTGCTGCTTTGAAACAAGATGAGGATGGAACCTTCCCTATTGCACGAAAACTTGTTGATCTTGCTAAGTATTATGGCTTTGATGGGTATTTTATCAATCAAGAAACAACGGGTGACTTAGTGACGCCTCTTGGTGAAAAAATGCGTCAATTCATGCTCTATACAAAAGAATATGCGGCAAAAGTCAACCATCCAATCAAGTATGCTTGGTACGATGCCATGACCTATAAATATGGTCGTTACCACGAAGATGGTCTAGGTGATTACAACTACCAGTTCATGCAAAAAGAAGGTGACAAGGTCCCTGCGGATCAATTCTTTGCCAATTTCAACTGGAATAAGGAAAAGAATGACCACTCTGTAGAAATGGCAAAATGGCTGGAACGTAGCCAATATGATGTCTTTGCAGGATTGGAATTGCAACAAGGTGGTTCTTATAAGACAAAAGTTAAATGGGATGCCCTCTTAGATGAAAAAGGCAAGTTACGTTTGTCACTTGGACTCTTTGCACCAGATACAATTACCAGTCTAGGAAAAACAGGTGAAGATTACCATAAAAACGAAGATATCTTCTTCACAGGTTACCAAGGAGATCCGACAGCTCAAAAACCAGCGGACAAAGAGTGGTATGGAATTGCTAATTTAGTTGCAGACCGCACACCAGCAGTAGGTCGGACCTTCACTACCTCCTTTAATACAGGCCATGGTAGAAAGTGGTTTGTAGACGGAAAGGTTTCTAAGGATTCTGAGTGGAACTACCGTTCGGTTTCAGGTATCTTGCCAACATGGCGCTGGTGGCAGACTTCAACAGGGGAAAAACTTCGTGCAGAATATGATTTTACGGATGCATACAATGGCGGAAATTCCCTTAAATTCTCAGGTAATGTAGCTGGTAAGACGGACCAGGATGTGAATTTGTATTCTACTAAGTTAGAAGTAACTGAGAAAACCAAACTTCGTGTTGCCCACAAGGGAGGAAAAGGCTCGAAAGTTTTTATGGCCTTTTCTACAACTCCAGACTACAAATTCGATGATGCAGATGCATGGAAAGAGCTAACCCTTTCTGACAACTGGACAAATGAAGAAATTGACCTTAGCTCACTAGCAGGTAAAACCATCTATGCAGTCAAACTCTTCTTCGAACATGAAGGGGCTGTGAAAGATTATCAGTTCAACCTAGGACAGTTAACTATCACGGACAATCACCAAGCGCCACAAGCACCTACAGGTCTCTCTGTGGTGAAACAATCTCTTAAGAATGCCCAAGAAGCTGAAGCAGTTGTTCAATTTTCGGGTAACCAAGATGCGGATTTCTATGAAGTCTACGAAAAAGATGGGGATAACTGGCGTTTGTTGACAGGTTCATCTGCTTCAACGATCTACTTGCCAAGAGTTAGCCGTTCTGCTAATGCGACTGGTACGACGCAAGAATTGAAAGTCGTTGCAGTTGGTAAAAATGGCCTTCGTTCAGAAGCTGCGACGACATCCTTTAACTGGGGCATGACTGTTCTGGATACGACTCTCCCAAGACCTTTGGCTGAAAATATTGTTCCAGGGGCAACAGTTATCGGTAGCACTTTCCCGAATACCGAAGGTGGAGAAGGTATTGAAGGTATGTTGAACGGTACCATTACCAGTCTTTCAGACAAGTGGTCTTCAGGACAATTGAGCGGTAGTGTCGATATTCGTTTGACCCAACCACGTCGTGTTGTCAGATGGGTAATGGATCATGCTGGAGCTGGTGGGGAGTCTGTTAACGATGGTTTGATGAACACCAAGGATTTTGATCTTTACTACAAGGATACAGATGGCGAGTGGAAACTAGCTAAGGAAGTTCGTGGCAATAAAGCCCACGTTACAGATATCACTCTTGACAAACCAATAACCGCCCAAGACTGGCGTTTGCATGTCATTACTTCTGATAACGGAACACCTTGGAAGGCCATTCGTATCTACAACTGGAAGATGTACGAAACCTTGGACACAGAAAGTCAAAATATTCCAATGGCTAAGGTAGCTGCTCGTTCACTTGGAAACCACCAAGTTCAACTGGGCTTCTCTGATGTTCCGGCAGGCGCAACCATCACCGTTTACGACAAGGCTGATTCACAAACACCAATTGCAACCTTGAAGACTGAAACTGGTGGTGACTTGGCAACAGCTCCATTGGGCTTTGATAAGCAACCAACTCTCCTCTACTATCGTACCCAACTATCTGGCAAAGAAATCAGTAACACCTTGGCAGTAGCGATTCCGCAGGATGAAAGAAAAATTGCTGCGGTTAGCCTGGAAAAAGAACCTAAAAAGACGGTTTACAAAGAGGGAGAAAAACTTGACCTTAGAGGCGGAACACTCCGTATTCAATACGAAGGGGGACAAGCCGACGAGCTGATTAATCTTACTCACTCAGGTGTGACGGTATCTGGATACGAGGCTCATCAAAAAGGGGAACAAAACCTAACACTTCAATACCTTGGTTTACCAGTGTCAGGTGATCTGAAAGTCCAAGTGACAGGACAGGATGAAGGAAAACCAAAAGAAGTAGCGGGCTTGTATATTACTAAGAAACCAAAAACAGACTATCTAGTAGGAAATCAACTGGATCTCTCTGAAGGTCGCTTTGGTGTTCTCTATGATGACGAGACAGAAGAGACTCACAGCTTTACTGATGAAGGTGTTGAAATCACGGGCTACGATGCTCAGAAGACTGGACGCCAGACCTTGACCCTGCATTACAAGGGGCACACAGCTGAGTTTGATGTCTTGGTTTCTCCAAAGGCTGCAGTTAATGATGAATACCTTAAACAAGAAATCACTGCTGCCCAAGGCCGTCAGTCAACCCTTGCCTATACCTTCTCAAGTGAGGATAAACAAGCTGTACTAGTAGAGAAACTCAATGCAGCGAAAGCTGTTGCAGAAAACCACAATGCTAGCCAAGAAGAAGTCAACCGGGCTTTGAATGAGTTGAAACAAGCAGGGACAGACTTGGATGGAAATCAACGTTATCAGACAGCTAGAGAAGAATTGGAAGGCTTGCTCGAATCCGTCCGTGAAAAAGATCCTAAAGCTGAGTTGATTGAACAAGCAGAAACTTTGTTGGCTTCAGAGATGCCAACTCCACAAGCTTTTGCGGACATGAAAGAAAAGCTGAATAAGAAACTAGCTCCTGCAGAAGAAAGTCATCATGTTGGTAGCATGGATCCAAGTGAAGTAACCCCAACAGTTGAGGTCCTCCCTGAACTAGTTGTTGAAACTGAAACAATAGCCTATGAACGTCAAGAGCGACCAAGTGCGAACCTTCTTAAAGGTCAACGTCAACTTGTCCAAAAAGGAGAAGAAGGGCAGATTCATCGTCTAGTAGAAGTAGATGCTCAAGGCAATCGTACTCTTCGTTCAACAGAAGTTCTCAAGGAAGCTGTTCCAGAGATTACCGAAGTAGGTACAAAAGTTCTTTCAAGTAATCAACCAGTAGAAGGAGTAAAAGACCTAGTTTTAGAAATTCCGAAACTAGAAATTGAAGAGGATACAGTGGCCTTCAATCGTCAAGAGCGACCAAATGCGAACCTTCTTAAAGGTCAACGTCAACTTGTCCAAACAGGAGTTGAGGGACAAATTCGTCGCTTTGTAGAAGTAGATACCCGAGGCAATCGTACCCTTCGTACAACAGAAGTTCTCAAGGAAGCTGTTCCAGAGATTACCGAAGTAGGTACAAAAGTTCAATCAAGCAATCAACCAGCTGAAGGAGTTAAAGATTTAGTTCTAGAAACGCCTAAACTAGAAGTTGAAGAAGTTGCAGTATCCTTTGAACGTCAAGAACGTCCAAACTCAGAACTTCTTAAAGGTCAACGTCAACTTGTCCAAGCAGGAGTTGAGGGACAAATTCGTCGCTTGGTTGAAGTAGATAGTCAAGGCAATCGTACTCTTCGTTCAACAGAAGTTCTCAAGGAAGCTGTTCCAGAGATTACCGAAGTAGGTACAAAAGTTCTATCAAGCAATCAACCAGCAGAAGGAGTAAAAGACCTGGTTCTAGAAACTTCGAAACTAGAAGTTGAAGAAATTGCAGTATCCTTTGAACGTCAAGAACGTCCAAACTCAGAGCTTCTCAAAGGTCAACGTCAACTTGTCCAAGCAGGAGTTGAGGGACAAATTCGTCGCTTTGTAGAAGTAGATACCCGAGGCAATCGTACCCTTCGTACAACAGAAGTTCTCAAGGAAGCTCTTCCAGAAATTGTTGAAATTGGAACAAAAGTAAAAACTGAACCAGCAGTAGCGCCTACACAAGAAAAACCAGCCCAAAATACAGCAGTCAAATCAGAAGAAGCAAGCAAACAATTGCCAAATACAGGAACTGCTGATGCCAATGAAGCCCTAATAGCAGGATTGGTAAGCCTTGGTCTTGCTAGCTTAGCCTTGACAATGAAACAGAAAAAAGAAGATAAAGATTAAATATCGAAAAATCTTGTGAAATCTTTCCTTATATTTCCAAAGTGTGATATAATAGTTTCGAATAAAATAAATAAAGGGGTTTTTGTAACATGGCAAAACTTACTGTTAAAGACGTTGACTTGAAAGGTAAAAAAGTCCTCGTTCGTGTTGACTTCAACGTACCATTGAAAGATGGCGTAATCACTAACGACAACCGTATCACAGCTGCTCTTCCAACTATTAAGTACATCATCGAACAAGGTGGACGTGCAATTCTTTTCTCTCACCTTGGACGTGTGAAAGAAGAAGCTGATAAAGCTGGTAAATCACTTGCTCCTGTAGCAGCAGACTTGGCTGCTAAATTGGGTCAAGACGTTGTTTTCCCAGGTGTCACTCGTGGTGCTGAATTGGAAGCAGCTATCAACGCTCTTGAAGATGGACAAGTTCTTTTGGTTGAAAACACTCGTTACGAAGATGTTGACGGCAAGAAAGAATCTAAAAACGATCCTGAACTTGGTAAATACTGGGCATCACTTGGAGATGGTATCTTCGTAAACGATGCATTCGGTACAGCTCACCGTGCCCACGCATCTAACGTTGGTATTTCAGCAAACGTTGAAAAAGCAGTTGCTGGTTTCCTTCTTGAAAACGAAATTGCCTACATCCAAGAAGCAGTTGAAACTCCAGAACGTCCATTCGTGGCTATCCTTGGTGGTTCAAAAGTTTCAGACAAGATTGGTGTTATCGAAAACTTGCTTGAAAAGGCTGATAAAGTTCTTATCGGTGGTGGTATGACTTACACATTCTACAAAGCACAAGGTATCGAAATCGGTAACTCACTTGTAGAAGAAGACAAATTGGATGTCGCTAAAGCTCTTCTTGAAAAAGCTAACGGTAAATTGATCTTGCCAGTTGACTCAAAAGAAGCAAATGCATTTGCTGACTACACTGAAGTGAAAGACACTGAAGGTGAAGCAGTAGACCCAGGTTTCCTTGGTTTGGATATCGGTCCAAAATCAATTGCTAAGTTTGATGAAGCTTTGACTGGTGCCAAAACAGTTGTATGGAACGGACCTATGGGTGTGTTTGAAAACCCAGACTTCCAAGCTGGAACAATCGGTGTGATGGACGCTATCGTGAAACAACCAGGCGTTAAATCAATCATTGGTGGTGGTGATTCAGCTGCTGCAGCAATCAACCTTGGTCGTGCAGACAAGTTCTCATGGATCTCTACTGGTGGTGGAGCATCAATGGAACTTCTTGAAGGAAAAGTATTGCCAGGTTTGGCTGCACTTACAGAAAAATAAGATTTCATAAATGAATCAAAGAAGAGAGGAGTGAAAGTTCCTCTTTTCTTTTGCTTAAAATAAAAACGCTTCCTCTCAACTATTACTCATAAAAATCACCGATTTATGATAAAATGGAAATAGAAAGTTGAGATTATGAGTTATTTTAAAAAATATAAATTCGATAAATCCCAGTTTAAACTTGGTATGCGAACCTTTAAAACAGGTATTGCTGTTTTTCTAGTTCTCTTGATTTTTGGCTTTTTTGGCTGGAAAGGTCTTCAAATTGGTGCTTTGACAGCCGTTTTTAGCCTGAGGGAGAGTTTTGATAAGAGTGTCCATTTTGGTACTTCGCGTATTCTAGGAAATAGTATCGGTGGCCTCTATGCCTTGGTTTTCTTCCTAATAAATAGTTTTTTCCACGAAGCCTTTTGGGTAACCTTAGTTGTTGTTCCAATCTGCACCATGTTAACCATTATGACAAATGTAGCCATGAATAACAAAGCAGGGGTTATTGGTGGTGTAGCAGCTATGTTAATCATTACCCTATCGATTCCGAGTGGAGAGACAATTTTGTACGTATTTGCGCGTGTATCAGAAACTTTCATGGGAGTTTTTGTCGCAATTCTCGTAAATTATGATATTGATCGTATTCGGCTCTTTTTTGAGAAAAAAGAAAAATAATGTTACATTTTATAACATTATCAATTGACGTTTGTCTTTTTTTAGACTATAATAGACAGAAAGAAGGAAATTGTAAATGAAGGAAAAAGAATTTCGCCGAAATATGGCTGTTTTTCCTATCGGCAGTGTTATGAAGTTGACCGATTTATCGGCGCGTCAGATTCGTTATTATGAAGATCAAGAGTTAATCAAACCCGATCGAAACGAAGGAAACCGTCGCATGTATTCCTTGAATGACATGGATCGTCTGCTTGAAATCAAAGATTATATCTCTGAAGGTTATAATATCGCTGCCATTAAGAAAAAATATGCTGAACGTGAAGCGAAATCCAAGAAAGCGGTGAGTCAGACTGAGGTGCGTCGTGCACTTCATAATGAACTCCTCCAACAGGGTCGCTTTGCTTCGGTACGATCACCTTTTGGTCGCGGTTAGGCAACCGCAAGTAGTCATACATTAAGGAGAAAACTCATGCCAATCACAGCTGCAGATATTCGTCGTGAAGTCAAGGAAAAAAATGTTACCTTTATCCGTCTCATGTTCTCAGATATTTTGGGAACCATGAAAAACGTCGAAATTCCTGCTACAGATGAACAGTTAGATAAGGTCTTGTCAAACAAGGCTATGTTTGATGGATCTTCAATCGAAGGTTTTGTACGTATCAATGAGTCGGATATGTACTTGTACCCTGACTTGGATACATGGACAGTCTTCCCTTGGGGAGATGAAAATGGAAGTGTTGCAGGTTTGATCTGTGATGTCTATACAACAGAAGGTGAACCATTTGCAGGTGACCCTCGTGGTAATCTCAAACGTGCTCTTCGTCACATGGAAGAAGTGGGATTCAAATCATTCAACCTTGGACCGGAGCCAGAATTCTTCCTATTTAAACTTGATGAAAATGGAGACCCAACACTTGAAGTGAATGACAAGGGTGGCTACTTTGATTTGGCGCCTACTGACCTTGCGGACAATACACGTCGTGAGATTGTCAATGTCTTGACCAAAATGGGATTTGAAGTAGAGGCAAGTCACCACGAGGTTGCGGTTGGACAACATGAGATTGACTTTAAGTACGATGAAGTTCTCCGTGCTTGTGATAAGATTCAAATCTTTAAACTGGTTGTTAAAACTATTGCTCGCAAACATGGTCTTTACGCAACTTTTATGGCCAAACCAAAATTTGGTATTGCTGGATCAGGTATGCACTGTAATATGTCCTTGTTTGATGCAGAAGGGAACAATGCCTTCTTTGATCCAAATGATCCAAAAGGAATGCAGTTATCAGAAACGGCCTACTATTTCCTTGGCGGTTTGATTAAGCATGCCTACAACTATACTGCCATCATGAACCCAACGGTTAACTCATACAAACGTTTGGTTCCAGGTTATGAAGCGCCTGTTTACATTGCTTGGGCTGGTCGTAACCGTTCGCCACTTGTGCGCGTGCCTGCTTCACGTGGTATGGGAACTCGTCTTGAGTTGCGTTCAGTGGATCCAATGGCAAACCCGTATATCGCTATGGCGGTTCTGTTGGAAGTTGGTTTACATGGTATTGAAAATAAAATCGAAGCACCAGCTCCTATCGAAGAAAATATTTACATCATGACAGCAGAAGAGCGCAAGGAAGCTGGTATTACAGACCTTCCATCAACCCTTCACAACGCCTTGAAAGCTTTGACAGAAGATGAGGTTGTCAGAGCAGCTCTTGGAGAACATATCTATACTAGTTTCCTTGAAGCTAAACGAATTGAATGGGCAAGTTATGCAACCTTCGTGTCACAATGGGAAATCGATAACTATTTAGATCTTTACTAATATAGAGGAAAGATTGCCTGAGGGCGGTCTTTTTTTTCTTGCTTTTTATATCTAGGTGTGATATATTTTATATAACGAAGTGCGATATATCGAACTGAATAGGAGGTGGTTATAAATGGAATTGACGGATAAGATTCGTCGAGTTTATCTTCCAATGACGGAAACGGGTTTTTATATCTTATTCTGTCTGCAAAAGGAGCGTCATGGTTATAGTATTACGCAAAAAGTTAAGGAAATGACAGATTCGCAAGTCTTGATTAGTCCTGGAACTATGTATGGAACCTTGTCAAAGATGGAAAAGGATGGCTTGATTTCCTTTGTTCGTGAAGAGGAAAAACGGAAAATTTATCAGATAACAGATTTGGGACAAAAAGTCTTAGATATTGAATTGAATCGTATTGAACGGCTATATAGAAACAGTCGGGAGGAAGTATGATGGAAAAGAAAATTGTTTATCGAATTTTTACAATTGCGGATTATGAGAGGGAGGCTCTATACTTTAGAGAAATGCATGCTAAGGGCTGGAAACTTAGGAAAGTAAGCTATTCTATCTTATTGTTTGCAGTTAAGTATACCTTTGAAAAGTGTCACCCTGAGCAAGTGTCTTATCAGTTGGATTTTTACCCAATGGAAAAATCAGAGAGAGCCTCCTATTTACAACTGTTTAAAGACTATGGCTGGGAGCATATTACAGACTTTAATAGTTTTTCCTATTTTAGAAAAGCACATTCTGAAATTGAATCGAATGCAGAATTTGAAATTTATAACGATGCTACTAACAAGTTAGCTATGGTTAATCGCATTTTAAGACTGCGATTAGTACCTGTTTTACTTTTGCTAGCCATACATATACCATTCTTACTTAAATTGCTCAATAGAAGTAATGCGTATGGTCTATGGGGTTTACTTGCGGTCGGGCTAGATATTTTCTTGTCTTTACTCCTTTTGTTAATAGTTTCTTATATTGGCTGGAAGTTATGGCATAAAAAGAAGGAATTATCAGATTTATGATAGGGTAGGTATGTTTAAAATTGGAGGGGAAGTCATGATAAATAAAAAGCGATTTAGGATCTTCACTATTCTTGATTTGGACAAGAAAGAAGAATATTTACATGAGATGCATTTGAAAGGTTGGAGGTATAGAACGAGTCGTTTTGGTTTGTTCTATTTTGACAAATGTCAACCAGACGATGTCATCTACTGTATCTATGATTCTAGATTTCTTAAAAAATATAAGCATGAACTGCAAGATTTTAGAGATAGAGGTTGGGAATTGATAGGAGCAGGTTCTTGTTCGATTCTTCGTAAATCGTCTTCTAATTTACTTCCAGAAGATCGAGTCTATATGAGTAAGGGGCTCAGATGGGAAGTTATACGATACAGACTTCGTTCCTGTACAGCTACTTTCTTAGGTGGTCTTGTTGTTTGTATGAGTTCGTTTAGAGAAGAACTGTCGCAATCTTTCTTTGTCATTTTTGCTCTATATGCTCTCATGATTTCTTATCTAATCCATGGTTTTTTCAGACTAAAAAGGAAATACCGAGTAGATGGAAGGTAGGGTTCTAGGTCTTCAGACTGATTTTTAGCACTCTTGATAAAAGAGTGCTAATTTTTTGAGTTTTTGTCTTGACATTCTCTTTTAAGGGTGTATAATAGAATCATAAGTTAGCACTTGAGTGTATCGAGTGCTAATCGATCAGACAGAGAGGAGTGATGAGGTGGTTACAGAGCGTCAGCAGGATATTTTAAATCTGATTATTGACATCTTTACCAAAACGCACGAACCTGTCGGATCCAAAGCCTTGCAAGAGTCTATTAACTCTAGCAGTGCAACCATTCGTAATGACATGGCGGCTCTAGAAAAGCAAGGTTTGCTTGAGAAGGCTCATACTTCAAGTGGTCGGATGCCAAGTGTTGCTGGTTTTCAGTACTATGTAAAACACTCACTGGATTTTGACCGACTAGCTGAAAATGAGGTATATGAGATTGTCAAAGCCTTTGACCAGGAATTCTTCAAATTGGAGGATATTCTGCAAGAGGCTGCTAATCTACTGACAGACTTGAGTGGCTGTACGGTAGTAGCACTGGATGTTGAGCCGAGCAGGCAACGTTTGACAGCCTTTGATATCGTTGTTTTGGGGCAACATACAGCCTTGGCGGTATTCACCCTAGACGAGTCTCGAACGGTTACCAGTCAGTTTCTGATTCCAAGGAACTTTTTGCAGGAGGATTTGCTGAAACTGAAGAGCATCATTCAGGAACGTTTCCTCGGCCACACCGTTCTAGATATTCACTACAAGATTCGGACGGAGATTCCGCAGATTATCCAGCGTTACTTTACAACAACGGACAATGTTATCGATCTCTTTGAGCATATCTTTAAGGAAATGTTCAACGAAAACATTGTGGTGGCTGGCAAGGTCAATCTCTTGAATTTTGCCAATCTGGCAGCTTATCAGTTCTTTGACCAACCGCAAAAGGTGGCCTTGGAGATTCGTGAGGGGCTGCATGAGGATCAGATGCAAAATGTCCGTGTTGCAGACAGTCAAGAGTCCTGTCTAGCTGACCTAGCGGTGATTAGTAGCAAGTTCCTCATTCCTTATCGGGGAGTTGGAATTCTAGCGATTATCGGTCCAGTCAATCTGGATTACCAACAGCTAATCAACCAAGTCAATGTGGTCAACCGTGTTTTGACCATGAAGTTGACAGATTTTTACCGCTACCTCAGCAGTAATCATTACGAAGTACATTAAGATTGAAATCATTAAAGGAGGCGAAAATGGCCCAAGATATAAAAAATGAAGAAGTAGAAGAAGTCCAAGAAGAGGAAGTTGTGGAAACAGCTGAAGAAACAACTCCTGAAAAGTCTGAGTTGGACTTGGCAAATGAACGTGCAGATGAGTTCGAAAACAAATACCTTCGCGCTCATGCGGAAATGCAAAATATCCAACGCCGTGCCAATGAAGAGCGTCAAAACTTGCAACGTTATCGTAGCCAGGACTTGGCAAAAGCGATTCTTCCTTCTTTGGATAACCTTGAGCGTGCACTTGCAGTTGAAGGTTTGACAGATGATGTGAAGAAGGGCTTGGAAATGGTGCAAGAAAGCTTGATTCATGCTTTGAAAGAAGAAGGAATCGAAGAAATCGCAGCTGACGGTGAATTTGACCATAACTACCATATGGCCATCCAAACTCTCCCAGCAGACGATGAACACCCAGCAGATACCATCGCCCAAGTTTTCCAAAAAGGCTACAAACTCCATGACCGCATCCTACGCCCAGCAATGGTAGTGGTGTACAACTAAGATACAAAGCCCCGTAAAAAGCTCACAGTAAAAATAGGAGATTGACGAAGTGTTCGATGAACACAAGGAAATCTATCTTTTTTACCCAGAGCTTAGGGCGTGTTCGATTAGGCAATTCTGACGGTTGCAACATATATAATAGAAACCTTGTCCGAAACGACAATAAACTATGAAGAAAGATAAGAGGCAAGCCGGAGGCTTGCAAGGAAGATATTTCCCATCGTGGTGAAAGTTTCAGTAGCTTTTGCTACTGAAACAGGGGATTTTTGAGACAGTAGGCTCAAAAATAAATGATGAAATCCCGTAGGGAGTTGCTCACGTCCCCACCACTTAAGGGAAATATCAAAAAATCAAAATTCGAATTAAAATTTAAGGAGAAAAACACATGTCTAAAATTATCGGTATTGACTTAGGTACAACAAACTCAGCAGTAGCAGTTCTTGAAGGAACTGAATCAAAAATCATCGCAAACCCAGAAGGTAACCGCACAACTCCATCTGTAGTATCATTTAAAAACGGCGAAATCATCGTTGGTGATGCTGCAAAACGTCAAGCAGTTACAAACCCAGATACAGTCATCTCTATCAAATCTAAAATGGGAACTTCTGAAAAAGTTTCTGCTAATGGAAAAGAATACACTCCACAAGAAATCTCAGCTATGATCCTTCAATACTTGAAAGGCTACGCTGAAGACTACCTTGGTGAAAAAGTAACCAAAGCAGTTATCACAGTTCCAGCTTACTTTAACGATGCTCAACGTCAAGCAACAAAAGACGCTGGTAAAATCGCTGGTCTTGAAGTAGAACGTATTGTCAACGAACCAACTGCAGCAGCTCTTGCTTACGGTTTGGACAAGACAGACAAAGAAGAAAAAATCTTGGTATTTGACCTTGGTGGTGGTACATTCGACGTCTCTATCCTTGAATTGGGGGACGGTGTCTTCGATGTATTGTCAACTGCAGGGGACAACAAACTTGGTGGTGACGACTTTGACCAAAAAATTATCGACCACTTGGTAGCAGAATTCAAGAAAGAAAACGGTATTGACTTGTCTACTGACAAGATGGCAATGCAACGTTTGAAAGATGCAGCTGAAAAAGCGAAGAAAGACCTTTCTGGTGTAACTTCAACACAAATCAGCTTGCCATTTATCACTGCAGGTGAAGCTGGACCTCTTCACTTGGAAATGACTTTGACTCGTGCCAAATTTGACGATTTAACTCGTGACCTTGTAGAACGTACAAAAGTTCCAGTTCGTCAAGCCCTTTCTGATGCAGGTTTGAGCTTGTCAGAAATTGACGAAGTTATCCTTGTTGGTGGTTCAACTCGTATCCCAGCCGTTGTAGAAGCTGTTAAGGCTGAAACTGGTAAAGAACCAAACAAATCAGTAAACCCTGACGAAGTAGTTGCTATGGGTGCTGCTATCCAAGGTGGTGTGATTACTGGTGATGTCAAAGACGTTGTCCTTCTTGATGTAACACCATTGTCACTTGGTATCGAAACAATGGGTGGTGTCTTCACAAAACTCATCGACCGTAACACAACTATTCCAACATCTAAATCACAAGTCTTCTCAACAGCAGCAGACAACCAACCAGCCGTTGATATCCACGTTCTTCAAGGTGAACGCCCAATGGCAGCAGATAACAAGACTCTTGGACGTTTCCAATTGACAGATATCCCAGCTGCACCTCGTGGAATTCCTCAAATCGAAGTAACATTTGATATCGACAAGAACGGTATCGTGTCTGTTAAAGCTAAAGACCTTGGAACTCAAAAAGAACAAACTATTGTGATCCAATCTAACTCAGGTTTGACTGACGAAGAAATTGACCGCATGATGAAAGATGCAGAAGCTAACGCTGAAGCAGATAAGAAACGTAAAGAAGAAGTTGACCTTCGTAACGAAGTAGACCAAGCTATCTTTGCGACTGAAAAGACAATCAAGGAAACTGAAGGCAAAGGATTCGACGCAGAACGTGACGCTGCCCAAGCTGCCCTTGATGACCTTAAGAAAGCTCAAGAAGACAACAACTTGGACGACATGAAAGCAAAACTTGAAGCATTGAACGAAAAAGCTCAAGGACTTGCTGTTAAACTCTACGAACAAGCCGCCGCAGCCCAACAAGCTCAAGCAGGAGCAGAAGGCGCACAAGCAACAGGAAACGCAGGCGATGACGTCGTAGACGGAGAGTTTACTGAAAAATAAGATAGTTCGGTGGATATGTTACAACTAACGCTCGTAAATTAAGGAGTATTAAATGAAAGTTATCGACTTAATTGATTTATTACAGGATGGAACTTTAAAGTTTGAGGAAAAGGAAAATGGTAAATACTTTTCTTTGTACTCGCCCACAATAGATACCGGTAGAAAGTTCTTAGAAATTTATAATAAGGACGATGTTACTTGGGTGAAATTTCATGGGGAAGCTACTTTACACTCGGGTTTATTGAGAAAAACAAAATTATCTGGAGATAAGGGACCTATCAATAGAGAAATTAAATTTGAGGATAATCGTAATGATGTAATTGCAGTAGCAGTTGCAAGTTATTATGAAATTCAAAAAGTAATATAAAACTGAATTAATTTAAAGAAGATTTAACATTCTACTATAGAATAATCTAACCACAGAGGTTGCAACCCATCCTCTGTTTTTCGATAAAAAGGGACTAAACCTGATTTATTTGGGTTTTGTCTCATCAATATGAAATATAGGAATTGAACCTGACCTAAATCGAGGTTTGATTCAAAATATCAATAGAAAGGAACAAAGGTGTTCAGGGAATTGAACACGGGCTACGGGCTGTGCCAAAAAGATAGTTTTTTCTAGGACGCAAGCGTCCGTCGTCAAAACTCCTATTTTGGCTGTGTCCGTTTGACGCCCTTTGTATCTTGAATTATGAACAATACTGAATTTTATGATCGTCTGGGGGTGTCAAAAAACGCTTCGGCAGACGAAATCAAAAAGGCTTATCGTAAGCTTTCGAAAAAATATCACCCAGATATCAACAAGGAGCCTGGTGCTGAGGAAAAGTACAAGGAAGTTCAGGAAGCCTATGAGACTTTGAGTGACGACCAAAAACGGGCTGCCTATGACCAATATGGTGCGACTGGAGCCAACGGTGGCTTTGGTGGTGCTGGTGGTTTCGGCGGTTTCGATGGGGCAGGAGGCTTCGGTGGTTTTGAGGACATCTTCTCAAGTTTCTTCGGCGGAGGCGGTGCTTCGCGCAATCCAAACGCTCCTCGCCAAGGGGATGACCTCCAGTATCGTGTAAATTTAACCTTTGAAGAAGCTATTTTTGGAGCTGAAAAAGAGGTTAAGTACAATCGTGAAGCAAGCTGTAGTACATGTAATGGTTCAGGTGCTAAGCCAGGAACAAGTCCAGTCACTTGTGGACGCTGTCATGGCGCTGGTGTCATTAACGTCGATACGCAGACTCCGCTTGGTATGATGCGTCGCCAAGTAACCTGTGATGTCTGTCATGGTCGCGGAAAAGAAATCAAAGATCCATGTACAACTTGTCACGGAACAGGTCATGAAAAACAAGCCCATAGTGTACATGTAAAAATCCCTGCTGGTGTGGAAACCGGTCAACAAATTCGCCTAGCAGGCCAAGGTGAAGCAGGCTTTAACGGTGGACCTTATGGTGACTTGTATGTAGTGGTTTCTGTGGAAGCCAGCGACAAGTTTGAACGTGAAGGAACTACTATTTTCTACAATCTCAATCTCAACTTTGTCCAAGCGGCTCTTGGTGATACAGTAGATATCCCAACTGTTCATGGTGATGTTGAATTGGTTATTCCAGAGGGAACTCAGACTGGTAAGAAATTCCGCCTACGTGGCAAAGGAGCTCCGAGCCTTCGTGGTGGTGCAGTTGGTGACCAATACGTTACCGTTAATGTCGTAACACCGACAGGCTTGAACGAACGCCAAAAAGCAGCCTTGAAAGAATTCGCAGCTGCGGGTGATTTAAAAGTCAATCCAAAGAAAAAAGGCTTTTTTGACCATATTAAAGATGCCTTTGAAGGAGAATAAAGTAAAAAGAGCCATCGGGCTCTTTTTACTTATCTTCAGTTTCCTGTATTTCTTTTATCACAGCTAGTCTAGTCTGGATATCTTTTTCCAAGACCTTAAACTTGTAAGTGAGGTCTTCTTGGTATTCCTTGATGAGTTCTTTTTGTTGGTCGATGATTTGCAGGCTATTTTGGATAATATCCACATCATCCTTGATAGCTTGAACGCGGTCAGTGGTATTCAAAACTTCATCTGTGATGGTTTGGCGATTTTTTGTGACCAGATAACTTCCGGCTGCAGCTCCTGCAAATAGCAGTAGGTTGGATAATTTCATGGCAACTCCTTAGGCATTTTTGATGGTTTCAGCGACTTGAGCAAGTTTGTCAAAGTCTGGTTCGTGGGCGATAAAATCAATCTTGAGGTCATCGTCTGAACTGTAGCGAGGCACGAGGTGAACGTGGGTATGAAAGACGGTTTGACCAGCGACTTCTTCACAGTTGGCAATGATATTCATGCCAGCAGCCTTGGTAGCTTTCATGACTTTTTGAGCCACTTTTGGTACTTGGGCAAAGAGTCGGTTGGCGCTGGTAGCGTCCATTTCCAAAAGATTGCGATAGTGTTCCTTTGGCACGACCAAGGTGTGTCCTGGTGTCACTTGAGAGATATCAAGAAAGGCAAGAACCTGCTCATCTTCATATACTTTTGAAGCAGGAATTTCCCCTGCGATGATTTTACAAAAAATGCAATCTGACATAAAATCTACCTCTACTGTATTGAATTTTGATATAATATAGCTACATTATACCAGATTTGGAGAAAATATGTTAGAAATTAAAAACCTGACAGGTGGCTATGTCCATGTCCCTGTCTTGAAAGATGTGTCCTTTACCGTTGAAAGTGGGCAGTTGGTCGGTTTGATTGGTCTCAATGGTGCTGGAAAATCAACGACAATCAATGAGATTATCGGTCTGTTGACACCTTATAGTGGCTCCATCAATATTAATGGCCTGACCCTGCAAGAAGATGCAACGAACTATCGCAAGCAAATTGGCTACATTCCTGAGACACCTAGTCTGTATGAGGAATTGACCCTCAGAGAGCATATCGAAACGGTTGCCATGGCTTATGGTATTGAGCAGAAAGTGGCTTTTGATCGAGTGGAGCCTTTGCTAAAAATGTTCCGTTTGGACCAGAAATTAGACTGGTTTCCTGTTCATTTTTCAAAAGGGATGAAGCAGAAGGTCATGATTATCTGTGCTTTTGTGGTGGATCCAAGTCTTTTCATCGTGGATGAGCCTTTCCTTGGTCTTGATCCGTTGGCTATTGCAGACTTGATTCAGCTTTTGGAAGTGGAAAAGCAAAAGGGTAAGTCCATTCTCATGAGTACCCACGTGCTGGATTCGGCGGAGAAGATGTGTGATGCCTTTGTCATTCTTCACAAGGGAGAGGTGCGTGCTAAGGGAAATCTCCTGCAACTGCGCGAATCCTTTGACATGCCTGAGGCTAGTTTGAATGATATTTACTTGGCTCTGACCAAAGAGGAGGAGCTATGAAAGACTGGTTTTTAAAGAGAAAGCAGGCTTTTCGTAAGGAGTGTCTTGGTTATCTGCGCTATGTTCTCAATGACCACTTTGTCTTGTTCCTGCTTGTTCTGCTGGGATTTTTAGCCTACCAGTACAGTCAACTCTTGCAACATTTTCCTGAAAATCATTGGCTGATCCTTTTGTTTGTAGGAATTACGTCTGTTTTACTGTTGCTTTGGGGTGGAATTGCCACCTATATGGAGGCTCCAGACAAGCTCTTTCTCTTAGTCGGAGAAGAGGAAATCAAACTCCATCTTAAGCGTCAAACTGGCATTTCCCTAGTCTTTTGGCTCTTTGTCCAGACTCTTTTCTTGCTGTTATTTGCGCCCTTATTTTTAGCCATGGGCTATGGCTTGCCTGTTTTTCTGGTCTATGTGCTTTTATTGGGGGTAGGAAAATATTTCCTCTTTCGTCAAAAGGCTAGTAAATTTTTCACGGAAACTGGTCTCGACTGGGACTATGTTATTTCTCAAGAAAGCAAGCGCAAGCAAGTCTTGCTTCGTTTCTTTGCCCTCTTTACCCAGGTCAAGGGGATTTCAAACAGCGTCAAGCGTCGTGCCTATCTGGACTTTATCCTAAAGGCTGTTCAGAAGGTGCCTGGGAAGATTTGGCAAAATCTCTATCTGCGTTCTTATCTGCGAAATGGAGATCTCTTTGCCCTCAGTCTCCGTCTTCTCTTGCTTTCCATACTGGCGCAGGTCTTTATCGAGCAATCTTGGATTGCGACAGCGGTGGTAGTCTTGTTTAACTATCTCTTGCTCTTCCAGTTGTTGGCTCTCTATCACGCCTTTGACTACCAGTATTTGACCCAACTCTTTCCACTGGACAAGGGGCAAAAGGAAAAAGGCTTGCAGGCAGTGGTCCGAGGATTGACCAGTTTTGTCTTAGTAGTGGAATTAGTTGTTGGGTTGATTACCTTCCAAGAAAAACTAGCCCTTCTAGCCTTGCTGGGTGCAGGTTTGGTTTTACTAGTCTTGTATTTGCCTTATCAGGTCAAACGTCAGATGCAGGACTAACATTGCCTGTATGACACTAAAAAAGAAGTTGAGTTCAGTTTGTCTCAGCTTCTTTTTAGTTACTATAGGATAATGGTTGGTCCGTAGAGACTCAACTTGGTCTTGACTTGGTCAAAGTGAAAGCGGTCATAGGCCCGCCAAGCGGCGCGAGTAGGAGCATCTGGATCAAGAGCACTGAGTCCCATGAGAAGACTGGAAGTCTGGTAAAATTTTTCCAGTTCAATCAAGACTCGATTATCTACTGTTTCAGCCTTGGCTAGAAAACCAAGAATAGAGTTTAGTTGCTCCTGAAAGCGGACGTCGTCAGCGCTTGCCTGTCTGCATGCTTGGTAGGCTTTGTTTAAGTCAGTAATCAAAGTCTGAGCTCTTTTGATAGGGTCTGTATCTGTCATGAGAATTCCTCCTTTAATCTGGGTGCTAGTCTTGATTCTAGCAATTGTGTTTTGATACTGTCAGTTTATCACTTTTATCTCCTTTTTTATCTACAAATCTTTAATTGTTCTTGAAATTTCCTGAATGGTACTGTTAAGATTTTATGATAAAATAGTGGTAAGATTATCATGATGTTGTAGAAAAATAATCCTTTTAGGAGCTTTCAAAGCCTGTTTAGGATTTGGTGGGCTTGTGTTAGATTTTTTCTGTTATTCTTTTCTTAGGAGGAGAATCCAATGAAACATATGATTATTCAGACACAGAAGACAGTCTATAAAGTAAACGTCGACGATATCTACTATATCCAAACACATCCAACTAAAGCCCATACTGTACAGATTGTTACAGAAGAGGCTAGTTTTAATATGGTTCAAAACTTAAGTGATCTTGAGAACCAATATGGGGAAACCTTGATGAGATGTCATCGAAATTGTTTGGTCAATCTTGATAAAGTAAAATCGATTGATTTTCAAGAAAGAATCCTTTTTCTTGGAGAAGAAGGTCAATACGCTGTCAAGTATGCCAGACGTCGCTATAGAGAAATTCGCCAAAAATGGTTGAAACAAGGAGAGTAAGAAGATGAGAATATTTGTTTTAGAAGATGATTTTTCCCAACAGACTAGGATTGAAACGACGATTGAGAAACTCTTGAAAGAACATCATATCACTCCCAGTTCTTTTGAAGTCTTTGGTAAGCCAGACCAGCTACTGGCAGAGGTGCATGAGAAGGGTGCACATCAGCTGTTCTTTTTGGACATTGAGATTCGAAATGAAGAGATGAAGGGGCTGGAAGTAGCTAGAAAAATTCGGGATCGAGATCCTTATGCCCTGATTGTCTTTGTGACGACTCACTCGGAGTTTATGCCCCTGTCCTTTCGTTACCAAGTGTCTGCTTTGGACTACATTGATAAGGCCCTTTCGGCAGAGGAATTTGAATCTCGGATTGAGACAGCCCTCCTTTATGCCAATAGTCAAGACAGTAAAAGTCTGGCGGAAGATTGTTTTTACTTTAAATCAAAATTTGCTCAATTTCAGTATCCTTTTAAAGAGGTTTACTATCTCGAAACGTCGCCCAGAGCCCATCGTGTCATTCTCTATACTAAGACGGATAGGCTGGAGTTTACAGCGAGTCTAGAGGAGGTTCTCAAGCAGGAACCCCGTCTCTTGCAGTGTCACCGCTCTTTTCTCATCAATCCTGCAAATGTGGTGCATTTAGATAAGAAAGAAAAACTGCTTTTCTTTCCCAATGGGAGAAGCTGTCTAATCGCGCGTTACAAGGTCAGGGAAGTGTCTGAAGCTATCAATAACTTACACTGAGCTAGGAGAGTTTATGAACATTGTTTGGATATTATTGCATACACTTGTTACTAATGGACTAAAAATTGTCATATTCTTTAAAGTAGATGGAATTAGTCTCACTTTCGATAGAATTTTTAAGGCCTTTCTTTTAAAATTTCTTCTGGCAGCAATTTTTACAACTTTTAAATTTTTAGTCCTGACTGACTATCTCTCATACTTAATAGAACCTTTGTTCGGTATAGGCTTGTCTTTCTTACTGTTAAGAGGGCTTCCTAAAAAACTCATTTTCTTTTATGGTCTCTTTCCAATGATATTGGTGAATCTCTTTTATAGAGGAGTCTCCTATTTTGTACTTCCATTTTTGGGACAAGAAATTGTAGATAAAGATAGCAATCCTATCTTTTTATTGATGATGATATTCGTTTGCTTCATAGTTTTAGTCTTTTTGAAATGGTTAGACTATGATTTCACTAATTTGAGAAAGGAGTTTCTCGATAAAGGTTTTCAAAAGTCTCTTATTAAGATTAATTGGGCAATGGGGGCTTATTATCTAGTGATGCAAAGTCTATCTTACCTTGAATATGAACAAGGTATTCAATCAACTACTGTTCGCCAACTCATCCTAGTATTTTACCTCCTCTTTTTTATGGGAGTTATCAAGAATTTGGATACTTATTTGAAGGAAAAACTTCAGAAGAAACTGAACCAAGAACAGACCTTGCGCTACAGAGATATGGAACGATATAATCTGCATATAGAGGAACTATACAAGGAAGTTCGGAGTTTTCGCCATGACTACACCAATCTTTTGACCAGCTTACGTCTGGTCATTGAGGAAGAGGATATGGAGCAGATAAAAGAGGTTTACGACTCTGTTTTAAAGGATTCCAGTCAGAAATTGCAGGACAATAAATATGACCTGGGCAGATTGGTAAATATTCGTGATAAAGCCCTCAAAAGTCTTCTAGCAGGGAAATTTCTAAAAGCCAGAGAAAAGGATATTGTCTTTAATGTCGAAGTTCCAGAGGAGATTCAGGTCGAGGGGATGAGCCTACTTGATTTTCTAACCATTGTGTCTATCCTTTGTGATAATGCCATTGAAGCTAGTGCAGAGGCTACTCAACCTCATGTTTCAATTGCCTTTTTAAAAAATGGGACACAGGAAACCTTTATCATAGAGAATTCCATCAAAGAGGAGGTCATCGATCTTTCTGAAATCTTCTCCTTTGGAGCAAGTTCTAAAGGGGAGGAGAGAGGAGTTGGTCTTTATACTGTCATTAAGATTGTTGAAAGTCATCCTAATACCAGTCTAAATACCACCTGTCAAAATCAAGTCTTTCGTCAGGTGCTTACTGTGATACCTACAGAATGATGAAAAATAAGACCGAGAGTTCTTGTTTCTCGGTCTTATTTTTTATAGTTGTATTGGTTGATTAAATCCTTTTGTATTGTTTTGTTCAATTAGATTAAATCTATATAATAAATCTTCCCACCATCCTCCACCTGTAATTTGATTGAGTTCAGTAGTTGTTAGTTCTTGAAATGAAGTTAGGTTTTGATTCTTATCCATGTTATGATTCCCCTTTTTGATAAGATAATAAATAGTTACAGAGTGTTATCTGAAAATTAATCAGAATGTGTTAACATTTTATCTTTAAAATAATCAAAATATGTTTTCTTTGCAGTTACACTAGTGACGCGACCTTGTAAGCCGTATTGGATGAGTTTACTATCCTCATCAGATAGTTTTGCAAGAGCGCTTAGTTTAAAGAGATTTCCTTGCTCTGTTCTGGTAGGAGTTTGATCAATTGTCTGAAGTTGGCCGATGATGGTAATGCCGTGATTTCCAATCTTCTCCAGTTTTAATCTTACAGTTTGTCCTTTATCTAGTAGAGGTAGATAGTCAGAAGAAACGTAGTAAGTGATTAGTACTTCTCTTGTATCTGTGATGATAGGGAATATTTGAGCAATTTCTGTACCAGTTGGAATTCTATTTTTACCTTCAAATTCACTGTTTAAGTGAATGATACCTTTACTTGGAGCGGTTAAGGTATTGTTTTCCAAACGCTGTGTCGCTTGATCTAGTTGTACTTTTAATTCTGTTAATTGATTCTCCACGGTTAGTTGTTGCTGAGAAGCTGTCTGTAAAAACTGAGTGCGGAGTACTTCAATTTTGGTTGCTAAACTATTATCATAAGTTGCTACACTTCCGATACCAGCTTGCTGAATTTTGAGGCTTGCCATAGATGATTCAAGACCTGCAATACTTTGATTAATTTGAGATAAAAATGGCTCCTCTGCAGTTCCTTGTGTTTGTCCTTGTGAGGCTACAAGATAACGATTCAAAATTGACTGGTGTGGATTGCCAGTTGGTAAGCGTGCTCTGTTATTTATGATAGCATCTCTCAGCTCTTGATATTCTCCAATTTGTTGTTGAACTTTTGTAATTTCTTGTTCGATGGCTGATGAACTGCTATTGGCAAGATTAGCTTGATTTGAAACTTCGGTGTTAGTCTTTGTGATACCCAGTTCAATATCATGGGATTGTTTAGTAAAATTCATAAAGGTATTATGGTAGCCAAACTCATCCTCGCCAGAAAAAAGATCAGTCGCTTTTTCTAAGCTTTGTTTCAAAATTCCAAGTCCTTCTTTTTGCTTCTCAAGTCTTTGTACTTGAGTTTCTAAGGCAGTTTTCTGACTTTCTTCCATTGTTTCAGAGTATTTGATGAGTAAATCCCCTTTTTCAACTACTTGATTTGCCACTAAATGATTAGCTAGGATAGGATTATCACTTGTTGACTGAATAGATGCAATGACACTTGTAGGGGCGATTTCTCCTTGGGAAGTGACAGTAATTTCTTTTGTAGCAACAAGGGAGAAAATCAAGATGAAAGTAAATAGTAATGAAAGAGGTATAATTAACACTGTCGCATAGTTATGGTAACGTCTCTGATAAAACTCAACGCTTCTAAAAAGATTAGGATTCATGACATTCTCCTTATTTATTGAATAGATGATGGTAGAAACCTTGCGCCTGCATTAACTCTTGGTGGCTACCAACTTCAATGATTTTCCCCTGGTCAAGAACAATGACACGGTTGGTTCGTTCGGCTATACTGAGACGATGGGCTACAAAGAGAATGGTTTTATCAGTTAGGGACATAAGATTATCTATAACTTTTTTCTCAGTCAAGACATCAAGACCGCTAGTAGCTTCATCTAGTATTAAAACAGGAGATTTAGTTAAAAGAGCACGAGCGAGAGCGATTCGTTGCTTTTGTCCTCCTGATAGACCAGCTCCATCAGAGAGCTGAGTTTGATAACCCATAGGCATTCTTTCAATGTCTTGACGGATTTCAGCTAATTCGCAAGCTTTTAGAATATCTTCTTGGCTAATCATATGATTACCGCCCAAAGTTAAGTTTTCCAAAATAGAGCCATTAAAGATATAGGCTTGTTGGGGAAGGTAATTAATATGACGGCGCAAGACTTTTTTATCAATGTTTTTAATATCCTGATGATTGATGGAAATATGTCCTTTGTAAGGTTCAAAGAAATTGACAATCATTTTGGCTAAAGTTGTTTTACCAGAACCACTAACTCCAACTAGGCTAACCTTATCTCCTTGTTTAATCGTGAGATTAATACCTGTTAAAGTATCTCGTCCAAAACCATACTTATAAGAAAGGTCATCAAATTCAATATCGCCCATCAAAAAATGTGAATGAACAGGGTTTTCTGGGGTTTGGAACTCAGATTCGACTAGATAGACTTCGTTCAAACGGTTATTAGCGACCTTCGCAGATTGGAGTTTGGTTTGGAGGTTGATAATATTTTCCATAGGAGTTGTAAAGTAAGAAAGAAGTGTATTAAAGGTAATCAGCTGACCGATAGAAATTTTACTCGACATGACTAATTGAGCGCCAAACCATAGGATAAGGATATTCAGAACTAATTTTGTTCCCTGTTTTAAACTCGTTTGTAAAATAGAATACTTACTGAGCTTAAAGGATTTTTCCAAATAATCTACAAATTCACTGTCTATATTTTGATAGCGATTTTCTTCACTCGTCAGCGACTTTATAGTTTCAATCCCGTTGATATCTTCGATAATGGCAGAGCTAACCATAGAATTACTTTGCATGACATCATGGTTCATTTTTTCGAAAGGCTTCATAAAAGAAAAGATGATGAACATGTATATAGGAATGGAAATAAGAGAAAGAAGGAAGAGATTAGGGTTTTGTGCCAGTAAGACGCCTCCTACAAGAATCAGAATAGAAACATCCAGAAAAAGAGAAAGAATGGTAGAAGCCAAGGCATCTATAATAGAGTTAGCATCTGTGAACCGTGAAATGATTTCTCCTGTACGACGTGTCGCAAAGAAAGACATAGGAAGTTCAAAAATATGGCGAATATAGGATAAAATCACATCAATACTTAATCTCTGACTCAGAACAGTTAGGAGATAATCTCTGGAGAAGCCCATGACTTGTTGGAGGATATAGGTAATAACCAGACCAACTGAGATGATTCCTAAAGTTGATTTCATCTGATTTGGAATGTATTCATCCAAGATTCCTTGGAGATAATAAGAACCACCGATATTGATAATAGTGACCAATAAGCTTGAGAGAACAATATAAGCAATAAGAGATTTTTGTTTGAAAATCAGAGGAAGGAAGCTTAGTAGACCATTCTTTTTATCTTTATGGGGTTGATAGCTAGGTTTGGGAGCTAGAAAAATAGCTACTCCAGTCCATTCAGAGAAAAAGCGTTCTTTTGACATTTTGGTGATTTTTACAGAAGGGTCGGGATCGCCAATAATCAGATAGTCTTTCTTTGTTTGATAGACAACATAGTAATGTTGGAGTTTTCCTTCTTTGTTAACGTGAACGATAAATGGATAGGGGACATCACTCATGTCAAAGAGAGTTTTATCTGCTTGAACAGGTCTGGTTTCAAATCCCATTTTATTTGCGGCTTTTACAATGCCAAGAGCAGTCGTCCCTTCTTTATTGGTCTTTGCAAGTTCTCTCAAGTGAGCTAGAGAAAAATCTGAACCATAGAATTTAGCAATCGAGGCTAAGGCAGCAACACCGCAGTCTCTAGCATCTATTTGAGGAACAAATGTACGTTTATAAGAAGTCATTGGCAATTCCTTTCATATAGTAGATAGGTATATTATGCCATAAAAATAAGTTCATATTTTATGAAATCTTGAATAGTCATTGAAACTTCCTGAATGGTAAAAAAGTGATTAGAAATTATCTTTTAAAAAAAATTTAGAGGTGGTTTTAAATAAAAAAGCTAATTTAAGACGTTTCGATGACAATTCAAGATTTGGATGAAAAATTTTAAAAAACAATGATATACTAAACTTGTCAAAGTTGCAACAGTACAAAAAATTAAAAATAAAAAAAGGAGTATTTGTCATGAATACAAAAATGATGGAACAATTTGAGATTATGGATACTGATATGCTTACTTGCGTTGAAGGTGGCGATAATTCATACGGATTCTGGTATAGAGTAGGTAGTTTAGTAAGAGATGGATTTGATTTGTATGTTGAAAATCAAAGAAGATTGCATGCGATGTGCCCACTGTGTATCTAAGGAGATAATATCATGAAAAATAAATATTTTGAAACTTTAAGTGCAGAAAAACTAATACAAGTTCAAGGAGGTGGAATGCCTTGGTGGACTTCCTTAATTCCTAATTACGACCAATTTCTTGGATCAATTTGTGGTTTCATAGATGGAATTAGCAAATCTACAAACAGGGGACAATGCTAAAAAATCATCTAGACATTAAAGAAAGGATAAACTATGAAGAACATAAGTTTTATCTTTATAAAAGTGCTTACTTGCTTTTTACTTACTTTTGCTATTCAAGTTGTACCATTATCTGTTGTTAGACGATTTTATGACGGAGTGATAGGAGAAGTATTCGGTGTAGGTGTCTACTTTTTATCTTTCTTTATATGTTTAACAATTATTGTATATCTTGTTAAGAGATGGGGGGATGAGACTACTTTAGATCGCTTACCAATCAAGTGGGTAGAATTGAGATGGATTATTTTTGCTTATCTGGCTAATCTAATTTTAGTAGTTAGTTTTATATTTTTTACTACCGTCCTTGGAAAAGCCCACGATAATACAAGTTCTTTGAGCTTTTTTCAACATTTTGAAACTAGTGGTTTCTTTTATACAGTTCTATTTTGGTTGTCAACTGCTTTTACTCAACCTCTTTTGGAGGAGATGCTCTTTAGAGGAATCATTTTAGGAAGTTTAGAAAAATATTCTCCTATTTTTGCTGTCTTTCTTTCAGCTGTTCTTTTTGGATTTGCTCATGATGGAGAGATTATTTCTCAGCATCTTGTGACAGGACTTGTATTGGGTTGTCTTTATATAAAGCAAAGAAATCTATATTCCTGTGTAGTTGTACATGGCTTGATGAATGCTACTGTCACCTGTCTCTTTTTTCTGGCTACTTAGGTTTTGAACCGGTGAGTTTGTGTAGTTCTTCGTCTGATAGTATATGAAAGGAGCAAAGAAATGAAAGCTTTTCTTGCTAAAAAAGAATCATATTCTTTGTGAGATTGTTCCTGGGTCAGTTGCCTTTGCTTGTCTCTACTTAATCATCATGCTTCTGCTCATTTGGGGCTTGAAGTATTATAAAAAGTAGAGCTTAATGAAGTATAAAAGAAAAGGGTAAGTGTTTTCGCAATACTTACCCTTTTATAATGAAGTTGTTGCAATTCAAGATGTTTCGATGACCATTTAAGATTTATATGAATTTGTAATCTTAAATAAGGTAAGATAAAGATAACAAATGTAAAGGAGTATTCTTATGAAGAAACAAAAGATAAAATCGCTATTACTTGTACCACTTGTATTTGCATCTATTACTACGGGTGTTGTATATGCAGAAGAACAGCCTACTACTTCATCTATCCAGGCGAATGATAGTTCTGTTGTGGCACCAGATTTGCCATCGGCTAAGGAAAAGGTGGAGCATAAACCTTCTGTTGTAACCCCAGAAGAGTATGAGAAGAATGTTGCGGACTTTAAAAAGATAGATATTGAAGCTGTACGTCAATCTTTTACAGAGGACCAATTGGAACATACTATTTATTTTGGTAGAAAAACTTGCTCTCATTGTCGTCAATTTTCTTCTGAATTGAAAGAATTTAATAACTTGATTGAAAAGAAGTTAGAGTATTATGATTTGGATGGTAAGGATTTTGATGGGGAAGCGAGAGAGTTTCTATTTAAAAAAGTCGGTATTCCAGGAACACCAACAATTTTGTATTTAAAAAATGGACATCCGATATCTGGATGGGTTGGTGGCGGAGCAACTGCACAACAGGTGTATGATTATATGTACTCGAGAAACTCACCTAAGCAAACGGAGACAGTGAAATCTTCTGAGGGAACAGTAACTGAAAGTGTCCGTGATGAGAATACTAGAAGTGACAGCATGAATATTAGTGATAAAGTTGTAAGTGACAGCAAAGGTATGGGTGATGAAAAAAGAACCGAAATGAAAATATCCAATGCTAATCCCAATTCTAATAGTGAAAATAGTGGGAATGTGGAGAGTACAAACTCAACTTCTGAAGCTAAAACTACTCAATCTGACAATTTAGCAATGTTAGACAATAAGAATCAATTGGAAACTCCCAAACCTATTTTTGATGTTGCTCAAGAAAATAAAGCTCCTTCAACTGATGTTAAGGGGACTGATTATGTAAGCAAATCTATTACTTCGAATGAAAAATTATTACCGAAAACAGGAGAGGAAGAAAGTTACCAACTGCTTCGACTAGCTGTCGCGTTTTTTATGGCTTCTATAATGATTAAAGTGAAACAAAAAATTCATAAATAAAAATAGATGGTAAACAGGTGCAATGATATTATTTGTCTGTAATAACATATAGCTAGAATTTGCCTATAGACAAGAGTGAAAGGGCAAGTATGTTTTTAATGCTTGCTTTTTAAATTTTTTAACAATTCAAGACGTTTCGATGACAATTCAAGATTTGGATGAAAAAAATTAATAAACGATGATATACTAAACTTGTCAAAGTTGCAACAAGACAAAAATTAAAAATAAAAAAGGAGGTATTCCTCATGGAAACAAAAACAATGACTCAATTTGATGTTTTGGATACTGAAATGCTGGCTAGCATTGAGGGAGGAACTGATTGGGGAACAGTAGGAAAAGGAGCTGTCTATGGAGCAGGTATCGGAGTTGCTATGTGTGGGGTAGGAGGACTCCTTACTGGTGGTGCCACATGGGCTATGACTGCTGCCTGTGCTTGGGCTGGAGCTAAACTTGGTGGTTCTTTTACTGGAATTGCTGATAATATTTGGTCATAGAAGGGAATAGAAATTATGTTTAATTACAAAATAGTAGATAATCAAGAATTAAGTAATATTTCTGGAGGTGGATTGGGAGGAGATGTACTTGTAGGAGCCTTGTCGGGTGCATTTCAGGCAGGACAATCTTGTATTGCTGGAGGCCCCCAAGCTTACTTTATTTGCGCAGCAGGAGGCGCTATAGTAGGTGGCTTTGTAGCTTATGGATTGAGACCACCAAAATAGTTTTAAAAAGGAATGAGTGTTAATATGTTAAATGGAACTATGATTCAGCTTATACTCATTGCAATTTGTTGTGTGTACATTATTTTTAACACCAAGGCTGATAAAAACCAAAAGAGAGGATATCGTACAGCTTTGTACCTTTTCGTTATGGCTGGTATTATATCCTATATTATGAATTATTTGAACTGGTTAGATTTTTTCTTACTGATAACTCCGATAATGTGCCTATTTAAATTTGAAGATCAATGGAGTTAGCAACATTTGACACTTCAATAGGTTATTAACTATCCTTTGGCTCATTGTTAACTGTAGTGAGTTGAAGAAAAGCTAAGATCAAGAAAGGACGAATTTCATCCTTTCTTTTTTAAGTACGACGGGCATGTCGTATATCTGAGGTGTAAGTCCTCGGTGGACACCTGCTACTGGTGAACCCAATAATGATTCCCAGGCCTGACTATCGTGAGGTAGCGAGGAGAGGAAGGCAGAAAACTAACCACTTTTAGAGGGTTAAATAGTAGTTAATGCATAGGTAAAAAAGCATGGTAAATAGTTAGTATTAGCGGAAGTAGAAAAGTTAAAAATGAAAGGAAATTATCATGAGTAAAAATAGTAGAACAGAAAAAGCTAAAGTAACAGAAAGTGCAGATTTTGGAGCATATTTTTTAATCTTAGCAGTTTTAGCCGTCGGGGCGCTTGCTTATTTTTCAGAAGATTTTGGGACAAGGTGGGCAAAAGTTATAGAAATAGTCGGAGCACCGTTTTCTTTAGGTTTAGGTTTTTTTGCTTTTGATAAAGGTTTTGAACTGCTAAACGATTATAAAAAGAATAAAAGAAAAGAAGACGAAGAGGAAGAAAAAACAACACTCAGAACTAAAAAATGTAAAATAAAGGGGTAAAAAATGGCAAGGAAAAAGAAGTTACTTTGAGAAGAGTTTGGGAAGATGGTGTTGTCAAGGACGATAGCGACCTATGAAAAAGCAATCAACGCTGAAAAATAACATTTTCAGCTGAAAAGATGGAGGAGCTAGACAACATACTATCTAATGGAATGGGGTTGCTTGATGGAGTACAAGCAACGGTATTCTAACAGGACGAAAATAAAAAAAGTATTCCTCGTGAATACAAAAACAATGTTTCAATTTTCAGAAGCTAACAGTTAAAGTTTGTCTTTGTCCAGTTTGACTTTTACCATAGTATGTGAGATATATTAAATGAATAAGAAATCCTTTTTTATCATCTGTTCTACGTTGATTATTGCATCGAATCTTCTCATGATTTCCGTGGTGAACAAAGGAGAAGAAACAGGGAGCAACCTGTTTGTGATTGCTATAGCCTGTGTTATGTTACCATCCTTTTTATATGCGGTTGAGAACCGAATGGCTTCTTTAATTAGAACAGGGTCAGTAGCTCTACTCTTATTGACAGTATTGTCTTTAGTCCGTCTTGTCAACAGAATAGAGAGGACACCTGAAATTCTCAACATTATCATTACCCTCTTGGTTTTGGCAAGTGGGACAGCCTGTATCCTTGTTGCAATCATGAGAATCTATCAGAACAGACGGAAGTAAGGCTGAATAGCTTTCGATGTATTTTCACATTGTTAAATTCCCCTAGTGCAAGTATGTTTTTCATGCTTGCTTTTTTTAATTTTTTACAATTCAAGATGTTTTGATGACCATTTATGATTTGGATAGAAAATTTTAAAAAATAGTAGTACACTAACCTTATTAAGGTTGCAATAGGATGAAAATAAAAAGAGGTATTCCTCGTGAATACAAAAACAATATTACAATTGGCTATTATGGGAACTTAAAGGCTTGAGCTTGTAAGTAGAGAAACTGTAATTGGAGGTAATTATGGATTTTAAAAGTTTTATTATTGGTTTAGTAGTTGGTATATTTGGTCCTTATATGGATGATGTAATTAGAAAAATATTTTCAAAATTTTCAAAAAAGAATACGGATAGTACCCCCTAAAAATTTTCTCCCCTGTATTTGATAGCTTAATTTACAGGGGAGTTTCTTTAATATGGTTTCGCCTGTTAAAATGATATGTGATAGCAGGATAAAAAATCTACAAATTAAGTTGGTATCAATACGGTGTAAAGGGCAAGTATGTTTTTCATGCTTGCTTTTTAAATTTTTTACAATTCAAGATGTTTTGATGACCATTTATGATTTGAGTGATTCAAGGTCAAAATAAGTGCTATACTAATAGTGTAAAGGTTCTTGCTCAACAAACATTTAGGAGGAAATTTTATGAAGAAAAAATACTTGTCATTTTCATCTTGTATCTAATCATGTCCATCTTTCTTTATCCGCTTAGGGAAAGTATTTGGTATCAGCTATTTTATACAATAGCCTATATGATTGCGGTTATAATCTATTTTGCTTTAACTAAAAAGAAAGGAGCAAAGAAATGAAAACTTTTCTTGCTAAAAAACGGAACATCTTCCTTACGAGATTGTTCCTAGGTCAGTTGCCCTTGCTTGTCTCTACTTATCTATTTCTATCTCGTCAGTTTTTAACTTTTTCCTTGGTTTTCCAATTTCTTTTAGTGGTTATTAACTTGGCTTCTATTTTGGTCACTGTTTACCTCACTAGAGAAATGAGGATAAGAGAGTTTGAAGATGATGATTTAGTTAGTCCTAGAACCAATCAACTCATGTTCATTGGTTTGACAGTCTTTATGTCTATTATCTGTTTGTATAGAGGGATCACAGCAGGAGAATTCTATCAACAATTGATTGCCTATATTGGTGCTATTCTCTGTTTGATAATCATGCTTCTACTCATTTGGGGCTTGAAGTATTATAAAAAGTAGGGGCTAATGAAGTTTTTGTTATGAATACAAAAACGATGTCACAATTTGAAATGATGGATACTGAGATGCTTGCGAAAGTTGAAGGAGGTTTCGGAGGTTGGGGAGATATGCTTTCTGGTTTATTGGGTGGGCTAGCACCGTCTCCAACTTTGGATCAATTAATGGTAAGTGGTCTATTATACATCTTTCAAAACCATGTAGTCCTTATGGTATAGGGGGAACTCCAAACTCATGTAATGGTATTTAAAAAGGATTGAAGATATGAAGGCAAAATATGGGAATCAAATTGTTGATGTTTGGGAAATTGGTCAAGCAACTCCTAAACCAAGTTGGGTAGAGGAAGCTTTTCAAAAAAATTATATGGTTTGGTTGGATAATCATGTGCGCATTCTAATGGCAGGTCTTAACACTTCTCTTGCAACTAATATCAAGTTTGGTCTAGTTGGAACAGTTGGAGGAGGATTCGCTGGTTATGGGATGTATGTTCTTGGTTATCCAGGTGATTATATAGATATCACCAATCATAGAGTTGTTTCTGCTAAAACATTTCATAAAAGTTATCAAATTTTAGAAAATGATTAGATGTCATTTAATTGTAATGGAGAAAGCAATGAAAAAAATATTTTTTAAAAAACAGACCATTTTCCTTGCGAGATTGTTCTTAGGTCAGTTGCCTTTACTTGTCTCTGCTTATCTATTTCTATCTCGCCAGTTTTTAAATTTTTCCTTGGTTTTCCAATTTCTCTTAGTGGTTATTAACTTAGCTTCCATTTTGCTCACTGTTTACCTCACTAGGGAAATGAGGATAAGAGAATTTGAAGATGATGATTTGGTTAGTCCTAGAACCAATCAACTCATGTATATAGGCTTGACAGGTTTTATGTCTATTATTTGTTTGTATAGAGGTGTCACAGCAGGAGAATCCTATCAACAACTAATTGCCTATATTGGCGCTATTCTCTGCTTGATTATCATGCTTCTGCTCATTTGGGGTTTGAAGTATTATAAAAAGTAGAGGAAGGGTTTTCTTCTTAATCTGGGACTAGTCTAAAGACTGGCAGGAGGAGGTTATCATGTATAAACACTTATTTTTCCTAGATTCAAAAACCTTAGACTGGTTGACACCTTATATTCTGGTCTTGGCTTCTGACACCATTGCCTTTAATGTTTTTGTGCTAACCTTTGTATCTGTGGTGGTCTTTAATTCCCTAAATTCCATGCTGGCTTTAATGGTTATCTTCTTAGGGTGGGGTTATGTGATCGGATTTTGGTTACTAAAATGGTTTGTTTTGGAAAGGCTAGAACTAAAGAATGACGTGTAGGAAGTCTGTTTGGTGAGGAGGATAATTTTATGAAGTTTTTTGATAAATTTCATGCCTTTTGTTTTGGATTTTTAGTACTACTAATCGTCATTACAGTTCCTTATACGATTAACCATGGGGACTTTTTTCAAAATGAATCTGAATTGATTATTGTAAGTCTTCTTGTAACATCGCTGAGTGTTACTTATGCTAGAAAGTTTGAAATGGTTTCTTTTGGGATGTTAAGCAAGAAACAACTTTTGCTTTTCATTGCAATCTTTTTTCTAAGCGTTCTTGAGACGCTAGTTTATATTCATTTCTTCGCTGTTTCTTCTGGCGCAGGAGTTCAACACTTGGCGGAAGTCAGCAGAGGAATTTCCCTGTCTTTGATTTTGACTTCCTCAGTTTTTGGACCCATCCAGGAGGAACTCATTTTCAGAGGACTTCTTCAAGGTGCGGTTTTTGACAATTCTTGGTTAGGGATTGTACTGACTTCCTCTCTCTTTTCTTTTATGCATGGACCTTCTAATGTCCCTTCGTTTATTTTTTATCTACTTGGGGGCTTGTTACTGGGCTTTGCTTATAAAAAGAGCCAAAACCTATGGGTTTCTACTCTAGTTCACATGTTTTACAATGCTTGGCCACTCTTATATTATTTATAAAAATCATGAAAAGGTAAGCAGAAGACGGTGCTTACCTTTTTCAAGTTATAATGATAGCCTGAGCCGATTGAGATGCTTTTCTTTGAGAATCGGGCGTGGAGCGGTTGACGAATAGGCCAAAAACTAGTAGAATAGTAAGGAAACTTTATACGGAGGAAAGAAATGGATTTGGGTGATAATGAGCTAACACTGACTCCCATACCTGGGAAAAGTGGCAAGGCTTATATGGGTAGCTATCCTGATGGGAAGCGCATCTTTGTAAAAATGAACACCTCTCCAATCCTACCTGGTCTAGCTAGAGAACAAATTGCTCCACAATTATTATGGAGTCGCCGTTTGGCAGATGGGCGTGATATGTGTGCTCAAGAATGGTTGACAGGCAAGATATTGACCCCCTATGATATGAATCGTAAACAAATCGTCAATATTTTAACCCGTCTTCATCGCTCACGTCCGTTGATGACACAGTTGAGTCGTTTGGGATATGCCATGGAAACACCTGTAGATTTACTACAGTCTTGGCAAGAAACGGCTCCAGATGCTTTGCGTAAAAATCATTTTATCAGTGAAGTGATGGCTGATTTACGTCAGACTATTCCAGGATTTAGAGAGGACTATGCGACCATTGTCCATGGAGATGTACGACATAGTAATTGGATTGAGACAGACAGTGGCTTGATTTATTTGGTGGATTGGGATTCGGTTCGCTTGACCGACCGCATGTTTGACGTTGCTCACATGCTCTGCCATTATATTCCAGAACATCAGTGGAAGGAATGGTTGACCTACTACGGTTATAAGTACAATCAAACGGTATTAAATAAATTGTATTGGTACGGTCAATTGTCTTATTTGAGCCAGATTTCCAAGTATTATATGAACCAAGATTTAGAAAATGTCAATCGGGAGATTCATGGCTTGCGTCACTTCCGAGACAAGTATGGAAAGAGAAGATGAGAGTTAGAAATCGTAAAGGGGCGACAGAATTACTAGAGGCAAATCCCCAGTATGTGGTCCTCAATCCCTTGGAAGCCAAGGGAAAATGGCGGGACTTGTTTGGTAATGACAATCCCATTCATGTGGAAGTTGGAAGTGGAAAGGGTGCCTTTGTTTCAGGTATGGCTAAGCAAAACCCTGACATCAACTATATCGGGATTGATATTCAAAAGTCTGTTTTGAGTTATGCTTTGGACAAGGTGCTTGAAGTTGGGGTACCTAATATTAAGCTCTTGTGGGTAGATGGTTCTGATTTGACGGACTACTTTGAAGACGGTGAGATTGATCGCTTGTATCTGAACTTTTCAGATCCGTGGCCTAAAAAACGCCATGAAAAGCGTCGTTTGACCTACAAGACCTTCTTGGATACCTTCAAACGTATCTTGCCTGAAAATGGAGAAATTCATTTCAAGACGGATAACCGTGGCTTGTTTGAGTACAGCCTAGTGAGCTTTTCTCAGTATGGCATGAAGCTCAACGGCGTCTGGCTTGATTTACATGCCAGTGATTTTGAAGGCAATGTCATGACAGAATACGAGCAAAAATTCTCCAACAAGGGGCAAGTTATCTACCGAGTTGAGGCTCAGTTTTAATCTAAAGAGATTTCAAAAACTGTTTCGCATTCAAAAAGTAAAACGAGTTATATATTCTAAGGATTTAGTTCTGAATTGCACAGAATTAGGTCCTTTTAGTTTAATTTTCAAACAGGTGCTTTTTACTAAGTGTGTATTTGCGGCTCGATAAGTGGTATAATGGAAAGGTTATGAGAAATAGTATAAACCCTCTTGTATTCTATCTTTTCTTTATCCTTGTCATAGGTTGTTTAATTTTTTCAGATTATCAACAACATAGACAAGTAGAGGTGCAGGCTGAAAAAGAGGTGCAAGTAGAAAAAACTGAGACAACTATTGAAACCAGTGAAGTTGAGGAAAATAAGGTTATCGAAGACAGATTGGCCACGATGACCTTGGAAGAGAAAGTGGGACAATTATTTTGGGCCAGAGTTCCTTCTGATCATCAGATAGAAAATCTCCAATCCTATCATTTGTCTGGTTATATCTTATTTGGCAGAGATTTTGAGGGACGAAGCATAGAGGATATAAAGGCTTTAACAAAGGGTTACCAAGCTGCTGCAAAGATTCCTTTATTGATTGGTTCAGATGAAGAAGGTGGGGCAGTGACTCGTATTAGTTCGATTTTAGAAACTCCTTTCCAATCTCCTATGACACTTTATCATCAAGGAGGAATGGAGGCGGTACTTTCTGATACGAAGCAAAAGGCAGAACTACTAAAATCTGTTGGGATTAATGCTGGACTTTTCCCGGTTGCAGATCTGGCAAGGGATCGATCTGCTTTCATTTATGATCGAACGATTGGACAAGATGCTCAAACAACTGCAAGCTATGTTCAACAGGTTGTAGAAGAACTTAAAAAGAGTAAGGTTGGGTCAACCTTGAAACATTTTCCAGGATATGGCGATAATGGAGACAGTCATACCGCTATTATCCAAGACAACCGTTCTCTGGATGAATTAAGACAAGCAGATTTTCTTCCCTTTCAAGCTGGGATAGATGCAGGGGCGGATAGTGTGTTAGTCTCTCACAATATCCTATCTAAAATTGACACTGTACCATCATCCATCTCGCCGAAAATCACGAACCTTCTCCGTAAGGAACTGCATTTCAAAGGTGTCATTATGACAGATGATTTAGACATGGCAGGATTAGCAGATTTTGTCAGTCAGGAGGAAGCTGCTTTTCAAGTGATTGTAGCTGGAAATGACCTGATTCTAGGGTCTTCCTATCAAACCCAGATCCCTTATCTATTAAAGAAAATTTCCTCTGGAGAGTTGACAGAAGAACGTATTGATGAGTCTGTCAGACGCATTTTAACTTGGAAATACGACTTGGGATTATTAGGAGCGACCCAGTAAGTCTTGTAAGCCCAGACAAAAAGCTTCAAGGTCAAATCCTTGCAGGTTAGCTTGATTTGTGTTATACTTATAGCAAGAATATGAAAAGTGAGGCGGGGAAATATCTTCGCCTCTTGCTTATGAGGAGGTGGACGCAATCGCAACAATCGTAGAATTAGTCAGAGAAGTTGTAGAACCTGTCATCCAAGCACCTTTCGAACTCGTGGATATCGAGTATGGAAAGATTGGCAGTGACATGATTCTCAGTATTTTTGTAGATAAACCTGAAGGAATTACCTTGAACGACACGGCAGACTTGACAGAAATTATCAGTCCTGTCTTAGACACCATCAAGCCAGATCCCTTCCCAGAACAATATTTCCTAGAAATCACCAGTCCAGGCTTGGAACGTCCTTTGAAAACCAAGGATGCTGTCGCTGGAGCGGTTGGGAAATACATTCATGTCGGGCTCTACCAAGCCATCGATAAGCAAAAGGTCTTTGAAGGAACCTTGTTGGCCTTTGAAGAGGACGAGTTGACCATGGAATATATGGACAAGACGCGTAAGAAAACCGTCCAAATTCCATACAGTTTAGTATCAAAAGCACGTTTAGCAGTTAAATTATAGAAAAAGAAAGGATAGCTTTTGAGGATTCAAAAGTGAAGAAAACATGAGTAAAGAAATGCTAGAGGCCTTCCGCATTTTGGAAGAAGACAAGGGAATCAAAAAAGAAGATATCATCGACGCAGTAGTAGAGTCGCTTCGTTCCGCTTATCGCAGACGCTATGGTCAATCAGACAGCGTAGCTATTGACTTTAACGAAAAAACAGGTGACTTTACAGTTTATACTGTCCGTGAAGTGGTTGATGAAGTATTTGATAGCCGTTTGGAAATCAGCTTGAAAGATGCTCTTGCCATTAATTCAGCCTATGAGCTTGGCGACAAAATCAAGTTTGAAGAAGCACCTGCCGAGTTTGGTCGTGTAGCAGCCCAATCTGCCAAACAAACCATCATGGAAAAAATGCGCAAGCAAACACGTGCCATCACTTACAATACTTACAAAGAACATGAGCAAGAAATCATGTCTGGTACAGTAGAACGCTTTGACAACCGCTTTATCTATGTCAACCTTGGCAGCATTGAAGCCCAATTGTCAAAACAAGACCAAATCCCTGGGGAAGTTTTTGCTTCTCATGATCGTATCGAAGTTTATGTTTACAAGGTTGAAGATAACCCTCGTGGTGTCAACGTCTTTGTTAGCCGTAGCCATCCAGAAATGATCAAACGTTTGATGGAGCAAGAAATTCCTGAAGTTTATGATGGAACTGTTGAAATCATGAGCGTGGCTCGTGAAGCAGGTGACCGTACTAAGGTTGCTGTTCGTAGCCATAATCCAAACGTGGACGCTATCGGTACAATCGTTGGACGTGGTGGAGCTAACATCAAGAAAATCACTAGCAAATTCCACCCAGCTCGCTATGATGCTAAGAGCGACCGTATGGTACCAATCGAAGAAAATATCGACGTTATCGAGTGGGTAGCAGATCCAGCTGAATTTATCTACAATGCCATTGCTCCTGCTGAGGTTGACCAAGTTATCTTTGACGAAAACGACAGCAAACGTGCCTTGGTGGTTGTACCAGATAACAAGCTTTCTCTTGCCATCGGTCGTCGTGGACAAAACGTTCGCTTGGCAGCTCACTTGACTGGTTACCGTATCGATATCAAGTCTGCTAGCGAATTTGAAGCCATGGAAGAAGCTGGTTCGGTAGATTTGGAAGCAGAAAACGATTCTGTAGAAGAATAAAAGCTGCTAGAGGAGGGAAAGATGAAAACGAGAAAAATCCCTTTGCGCAAGTCTGTTGTGTCCAATGAAGTGATTGATAAGCGTGATTTGCTCCGCATTGTCAAAAATAAGGAAGGACAAGTCTTTATCGATCCGACAGGCAAGGCCAATGGCCGTGGCGCTTATATCAAGCTAGACAATGCAGAAGCCTTAGAGGCGAAAAAGAAGAAGGTCTTTAACCGCAGCTTTAACATGGAAGTGGAAGAAAGCTTTTATGATGAGTTGGTCGCTTATGTGGATCACAAAGTGAAAAGAAGAGAGTTAGGACTTGAATAAGCAAAAGATAAGTAATCTCTTGGGACTGGCTCAGCGAGCAGGGCGAATCATATCGGGTGAAGAATTGGTCGTCAAGGCCATTCAAGACGGCAAGGCCAAGTTGGTCTTTCTAGCCCATGATGCTGGACCCAATCTGACCAAGAAGATTCAAGATAAAAGTCATTATTATCAAGTAGAAATTGTAACCGTGTTTTCAACACTGGAATTAAGCATAGCAGTCGGGAAATCGAGAAAGGTTTTGGCTGTAACAGATGCTGGATTTACAAAGAAAATGAGGTCTCTTATGGAATAGAAGAGGAGGACATGATTTGTCTAAGAAAAGATTGTACGAAATCGCAAAAGAACTTGGAAAAGAAAGTAAAGAAGTTGTAGCGCGTGCAAAAGAGTTGGGCTTGGATGTGAAAAGCCACTCATCAAGTGTGGAAGAAGCTGTCGCTGCAAAAATCGCTGCCAGCTTTAAGTCCGCAGCTGCTCCGAAAGCAGAAGCAAAACCTGCAGCACCAAAAGCAAGTGCAGAAAAGAAAGCCGAAAAATCTGAGCCAGCTAAACCAGCTGTAGCCAAGGAAGACGCAAAAACGGCTGAGCCAGTTGCTCCGAAGACAGAAAAAGTAGCAGCTAAGCCGCAAAGTCGCAATTTCAAGGCTGAGCGTGAAGCTCGTGCCAAAGAGCAGGCAGAACGACGCAAGCAAAATAAGGGCAATAACCGTGACCAACAACAAAACGGAAACCGTCAGAAAAATGACGGCCGTAATGGTGGTAAACCTGGTCAAGGCAACCGCGACAATCGTCGCTTTAATGACCAAGCTAAGAAACAGCAAGGTCAGCAAAATCGTGGAAATGAGCGCCGTCAACAAGAGGACAAACGTCCAAATCAAGCGGCTCCACGTATTGACTTTAAAGCCCGTGCAGCTGCCCTAAAAGCAGAGCAAAATGCAGAATATGCCCGTTCAAGTGAGGAACGTTTCAAGCAGACTCAGGCTGCCAAAGAAGCCTTGGCCCAAGCTAACAAACGCAAGGAGCCAGAGGAAATCTTTGAAGAAGCTGCTAAGTTAGCTGAACAAGCGCAACAAGTTCAAGCAGTGGTTGAAATAGCTCCTGTGAAAAAAGAAGCTGCAGTGGATACACGTCGTAAGAAGCAAGCCCGACCAGACAAAGAACGCGACGATTACGATCGCGAAGAAGATGGTCCTAGAAAACAACAAAAGAATCGAAGTAGTCAAAATCAAGTGAGAAATCAAAGAAATAGTAACTGGAATAACAATAAGAAGAACAAAAAAGGCAATAACAAGAACAACCGTAATCAGACTCCAAAACCTGTTACAGAACGTAAATTCCATGAATTGCCAACAGAATTTGAATATACAGATGGTATGACCGTTGCGGAAATCGCAAAACGTATCAAACGTGAACCAGCTGAAATCGTTAAGAAACTCTTTATGATGGGTGTCATGGCCACACAAAACCAATCTTTGGATGGGGAAACAATTGAGCTCCTCATGGTGGATTATGGTATCGAAGCCAAACAAAAGGTTGAAGTGGATAATGCCGACATCGAACGTTTCTTTGTTGAAGATGGTTATCTCAATGAAGATGAATTGGTTGAGCGTCCACCAGTTGTAACTATCATGGGACACGTTGACCACGGTAAAACAACACTCCTAGATACCCTTCGTAACTCTCGTGTTGCGACAGGTGAAGCAGGTGGTATCACTCAGCATATCGGTGCCTACCAAATCGTTGAAAATGGCAAGAAGATTACCTTCCTTGATACACCAGGACACGCGGCCTTTACATCTATGCGTGCGCGTGGTGCTTCTGTTACCGATATTACTATCTTGGTCGTAGCGGCAGATGACGGGGTTATGCCTCAGACTATCGAAGCCATTAACCACTCAAAAGCGGCCAACGTTCCAATTATCGTAGCTATCAACAAGATTGATAAACCAGGTGCCAACCCAGAACGCGTTATCGGTGAATTGGCAGAGCATGGAGTTATGTCAACCGCTTGGGGTGGAGATTCTGAATTTGTTGAAATCTCGGCTAAATTCAACCAAAACATCGAAGAATTGTTGGAAACAGTCCTTCTTGTGGCTGAAATCCAAGAACTCAAGGCAGATCCAACAGTGCGTGCGATCGGTACAGTTATCGAAGCTCGCTTGGATAAAGGAAAAGGTGCGGTCGCAACCCTTCTTGTTCAACAAGGTACCTTGAATGTTCAAGACCCAATCGTTGTCGGAAATACCTTCGGTCGTGTTCGTGCTATGACCAATGACCTTGGTCGTCGTGTTAAGGTTGCAGGCCCATCAACACCAGTTTCTATCACAGGTTTGAACGAAGCGCCAATGGCGGGTGATCACTTTGCCGTTTACGAGGATGAAAAATCTGCGCGTGCAGCAGGTGAAGAGCGTGCTAAACGTGCCCTTATGAAACAACGTCAAGCTACCCAACGTGTCAGCCTTGAAAACCTCTTTGATACCCTTAAAGCTGGTGAACTCAAATCAGTTAACGTTATCATCAAGGCCGACGTACAAGGTTCTGTTGAAGCCCTTTCTGCCTCACTTCAGAAAATCGATGTGGAAGGTGTTAAAGTGACCATCGTTCACTCAGCGGTCGGTGCGATCAACGAATCAGACGTGACTCTTGCGGAAGCTTCAAATGCCTTTATCGTTGGTTTCAACGTACGCCCTACACCGCAAGCTCGTCAACAAGCAGAAGCTGACGATGTGGAAATCCGTCTCCACAGCATTATCTACAAGGTTATCGAAGAGATGGAAGAAGCCATGAAAGGGATGCTTGATCCTGAATTCGAAGAAAAAGTTATCGGTGAAGCAGTTATCCGTGAAACCTTCAAGGTGTCTAAAGTGGGAACTATCGGTGGATTCATGGTTATCAACGGTAAGGTTACCCGTGACTCTAAAGTCCGTGTTATCCGTGACGGTGTCGTTATCTATGATGGTGAACTTGCAAGCTTGAAACACTACAAAGACGACGTGAAAGAAGTTACAAACGGTCGTGAAGGTGGATTGATGATTGATGGTTACAATGATATCAAGATGGATGATGTGATTGAGGCCTATGTCATGGAAGAAATCAAACGTTAAGATAAGATTTTTGCTCCTTTCTTAGGTGGTGAGGGACGCAAGCAAACCGATGGTTTCATTGCTTATTTTTGAGCCTAGAGTCTCAAAAATCCCCTATGATGGGACTGATAAATCAGTTCCATCACTTTCACCACGGCGAAAGAAGCAGATCATTTCAAATTGAACTTTGTTTCAATTTGAAATGAAAATCAAAAAGTTTAAAAATAGCTAGGTCTGCTGGCCTAGCTTTTGGTTCAAAGTAGAGAAAGGAATATCATGGCAAATCATTTCCGTACGGATCGTGTGGGCATGGAAATCAAGCGTGAAGTCAATGAGATTTTGCAAAAGAAAGTCCGTGATCCGCGTGTCCAAGGCGTGACCATTACAGATGTTCAGATGCTGGGTGACTTGTCTGTTGCCAAGGTTTACTACACCATTTTGAGTAACCTTGCTTCGGATAACCAAAAAGCCCAAATCGGGCTTGAAAAAGCAACTGGTACCATCAAACGTGAACTTGGTCGTAATTTGAAATTGTACAAAATCCCAGATTTGACCTTCGTCAAAGACGAGTCCATCGAGTATGGGAACAAGATTGACGAAATGCTACGCAATCTGGATAAAAACTAAAGAAGAGGGGTAACCCTCTTTTTTGGTAGGGAAAATAGGTGGAATTTGAAATGGAAAAATATTCTTTTAAAAAAAGTGATTCTGTATTTTTAAAGATTAGCTAATCAGAAAATGCTTTTTTTTTTTTTAGCAAATATGATATGATGATTTCATAAATAAAAGGAGATTCTATCAATGAATAATGTAAAAAAAGTTTGTCGTTTAGCTTTGCTATGTCTTTCCGTCTCTACCCTAGTTGCTTGTAGTTCTCTTTCTGAAAAAACAAGTAGTTCTTCTAGTGAGAATCAAACAGAAGCTTTATCTAGTAGTTCTGAAAAGAAGGGCTTGCTTGCCAAAGCAAAAGAAAAACTCAGTTCAGGCGATTTCAACCCACAAGATGTTAGCGATACGACAATTGAGTCTATAAAAACCTATGAAGATTACTTGATTATGAATGAGAAAATAATCGATAATTACTATACAGAAGCAGATGAAGCCTTTAAAGGGACTGTTTTAGAAGATAGTGCTGCTATCCAAGAACTGAAAGATAGCACTAAAAAAGAGATGAAAGATCTGAAAAAACAATATGGTCCACTCAAGAAAGCACCGATTCAAGGAAAAGAAGAAGTGATTAAGACTCTAAAAGATTATCGTGATAATCTACATGAACAAGTGGAGCAGTGGAAAGCTAGTCTTTAATAGGAAGAGTGGAGTTCAATATGGATTATCAATTATTGCCACATGAATACATGGTTATGAATAGTGACCATGTGAGTTTTGGGAAAAATGGTTTGGCTACAGATGAATTAATTTTAACGAATCTACACTTAATACATATCAAAAAAAGTTTTTGGGGAGGGAAAAAAGACCAGGTTACCATTCCTATTAACCAGATTAAAATTTTTGAAGGGAAACCTCAAGTTTCAGTAACCAAAACCAATGGTATGAAACGGTTGGAAATTTATTATAATGGCGGGCAAGCTATCTTTTCATTTAATAATACTAAGGATACTGACAAGTGGGCTAGAAACATTATTAAATTGATTTCAGGTGATACAAGTAATTTTGAAACCTTGGGAGATAGTAGCTTGTTTGGAGCAGATGTTTTGGCAGAAACATTTAAGGATACATTTGACACTTTTAAAGCAGGGCTTGGGATTAAGGATGCAGAGCCAGAAAAGATTTCAACCAAGTGTAGCTTTTGTGGAGCACCTTTGTCAGGTCAAGTGAAGCAAACAGTGAGATGTGCCTATTGTGATATGGAGCAGAGTTTATAAGGGGGCAATTAAATGGGGTTGATAAAAGCAATCACAGATTCTATTGGTGGAACATTTGCAGATCAGTGGAAAGAAATTATCACAGTTCATGCTTTTGATGAACATACAGCTGTAAGTCCAGGTATTGTTCAAGAAAGTAATAATGGTAGAGGTGTCAATACGAAGGGATCTGTAGGTATTATTTCGAACGGATCCAAGATTTTTATTCCAGAAAATACTGCAGCCTTTATCTTTAGTCAGTCTGGTATCGAGGAAATTATTACAGAACCAGGTGGATATGAATACCAAAATGGCGAAAGCAGTGTTTTTAACGGTGATGGATTGAAAAAGTCACTGTTTGACAATGTTGTTAATCGTGTTGGATTCGGTGGTCAAAGTGATCAGCAAAAACAGATTTGTTTTGTTAATTTGAGAGAAATTCGTGATATTAAATTTGGGACTCGCGGTCCAGTCATGTATAATGATTTGTTTTATGGGACAGATTTAGAAGTACGTGCTTTTGGAACATTTTCTATCCAAATTACAGATGCTAAGCAATTTATCAGAAACTTTCTTCCTGCCAATGTAACTTATTATACCTTTGATAGCGCTCAAGCTAGATCACAAATAGTGACAGAATTTCTTCAATCTTTTATTGTTGCACTTAATTCTTTGTCAACAACTTATCGTATTTCACAATTACCCTCACAAGCTGCAGTTCTTGCGGAACAAGTATCAAATGATGGACAGTATGCAGGGACTTGGAAAGAACGTTTTGGATTTGAGATTGTAAAAGTTGCCATTGCTAATATTGAGTTCTCACCAGAATCTAAGGAACTGGTTAAACAATTTTCATCAAATAAGATGAATTTAAAAGCTTATGATGATGTATCGCAGAAATCTTCTAATATTGCAGCACAACAAAAAATTGCATCAGGAGTGGAGCAACATGGTCTAGGTGATAGTGCTGGAATGATATTTGGAATGAATATGGCTCAAAGTTTAGATGAAAAAGCCATGAAACCAAGTCTATCATTAGATGAGCAAATCGAAGCACTTACAAAACTAAAATCTCTTTTAGATGCAGGTATATTATCTCAGGAAGAATTTGATCGAAAGAAAAAAGAAATTATGGATTTATAAGATGAAGCTCGAAAGTTCATAGTTAGTGTGTATTCAAGGAACATTTTAGGTAAGACAATAATAGACTATCATTCACAGATAGAATATCATGTTGTAAAGGTAGGGGTTGAATATTCGAGCTGTCTCTACAAAGACTATTAAAAATCTTTAACAAATAAGTTGCTAAGGATTTTTTGAAAATTTTTGAGGGGAATTTGAAACATACTTTAAAAGAGTATGCTATCATAGAATATAACTTACAGAAGTAAAAGGAGTTTGTATATGGCTGAACAAGAGTTGGCTATGCAAGTATTGCAACAAGTGGTGAAACTACCTGTTGTTAAGGTTGATCGTTCGAAATTTTTAGTGGATAAGTTTTCCAAAGAATTGGATCCACAGGACATTCCTACCTTATTAGAACAAGGACCAACGTCTCTCTTATCTCAAGAAATATTAGATCGAGTGGCTAATACCTGTATTAGGGATAATGTTTTATTAGCGAGTGGAACTTCTGTTTTGGCAGGATTACCTGGAGGGATTGCTATGGCAATTACCATTCCAGCTGATGTGGCTCAATTTTATGGTTTCTCTCTGAAATTGGCTCAAGAATTAGGTTATATTTATGGTTATGAGGATCTTTGGGCTTCACGCGAGGAATTGGGTGAAGATACTCAAAATACCCTCTTGCTTTATCTTGGCGTCATGTTGGGGGTGAATGGAACCGCTGCCTTGCTACGTGCTGGTGGTATAACAATTGCTAAACAGGTAATGAAAACAGTACCTAATAAAGCTTTAACCAAGACGCTTTGGTACCCTATTTTGAAAAAAGTCTTAAGAATATTTGGTGTGAATCTGACCAAGGGAGGGCTGGCCAAAGGAATGGGGAAATTCATACCTATCTTGGGAGGTATCATTTCAGGTGGTTTAACCTTTGCGACCATGAAGCCGATGGGGGAAAGACTGCAAAAGGAATTATCCAAATTAGTTAATTATAATGAAGGGCAGTATCAAATAGATATTGATACTATCCGAAAAGAAGCTGAAATCATCGAAGGTGAGTAATATGGGACTTATAAAAACTCTAGCTAAAACTTACGGGAATTACTTTTTGACCATGCAAGGTGTAAAAGTCATGAAAACGATAAAGAAAGATGACCATGCTGTTGTCGGTCTGGGTAAACTCTTTATTGCAGACAAGTTAATGGATACGGCTCGGTGGCTCATCAAGCCAGAGGATAGAAAATGAAATTTTTTGGGTCTTCTTGCTATTATTTTTATCGAACCGATTATTGGGATTTTGAAATTCTTTTGGATGATCATCTCTTTTATAGTCCAATTGCTGTTTTATAAGCTATTATTTAAAATATTGGATTGTCTCTTTAAACTTATTTAGATGGTAATCCAAATCGCAGAGAACTAGCAGGAACTCTACTGCTAGTTTTTTAATCTCTTTCCATATGGTATAATATAAGCAGAAAAATCATTTTAGAACATACAATGGAGGTCGTCATGGACAATATCATCGATGTGTCAATTCCTGTTGCAGAAGTGGTGGACAAGCATCCAGAAGTTTTGGAAATTCTAGTTGAGCTGGGTTTTAAACCACTTGCTAATCCCTTGATGCGCAATACAGTTGGTCGTAAAGTATCACTCAAACAGGGTTCTAAGCTTGAAGGAACTCCTATGGACAAGATTGTCCGCACGCTGGAAGCAAATGGCTACGAAGTGATTGGATTAGACTAATGGCAGATGAACGGATTCATGTCCTACGGGATATTTTGTTAGAATTGCATAATGGCGCCTCTCCTGAGTCGGTTCAGGAGCGCTTTGATGCGACCTTTGCGGGTGTCTCAGCCATAGAGATTTCCCTCATGGAGCACGAGCTGATGAACTCAGACTCAGGTGTTACCTTTGAAGATGTCATGGAACTCTGTGATGTCCATGCCAATCTTTTTAAAAATGCTATTAAAGGTGTCGAAGTAGAGGATACCGAGCATCCAGGTCACCCCGTTCGTGTCTTCAAGGATGAAAATCTGGCCCTCCGTGCTGCCTTGATTCGCATTCGGAGATTGTTAGATACCTATGAGTCTATGGAAGACGAGGAAATGCTGGCAGAGATGCGCAAGGGTTTGGTCCGTCAAATGGGACTTGTGGGACAATTTGACATCCACTACCAGCGTAAGGAAGAGCTCTTCTTCCCCATCATGGAGCGCTATGGTCACGATTCACCTCCTAAGGTCATGTGGGGAGTGGATGATCAGATCAGGGAACTCTTTCAAACAGCTTTAGCGACAGCCAAGTCACTACCAGAAGTGTCAATTGGCAGCGTAAAAGAAGCTTTTGAAGCCTTTGCGACAGAGTTTGAAAGTATGATTTTCAAGGAAGAGTCCATCCTTCTCATGATTCTCCTTGAGTCCTTTACTCAGGATGACTGGCTTCAGATTGCGGAGGAGAGTGATGCCTATGGCTATGCTATCATCCGTCCGTCTGAGAAATGGGTGCCAGAACGACAGAGCTTTGTTGAGGAAAAGATTGCAGAAGAGCCTGTACAGCTAGATACGGCAGAGGGTCAAGTTCAACAAGTTATCGATACGCCAGAAGGACAGTTTACCATTACCTTTACCCCTAAGGAAAAGGAAGCAGTGCTGGACCGTCATAGTCAACAGATTTTTGGTAATGGCTATCTCTCGGTCGAGCAGGCCAATCTCATCCTCAATCACCTCCCTATGGAGATTACTTTTGTCAATAAAGACGATATTTTCCAGTATTACAATGACAATACGCCAGCTGATGAGATGATTTTCAAACGGACGCCATCCCAAGTCGGGCGCAATGTTGAACTTTGTCATCCGCCTAAGTACTTGGACAAGGTCAAGACTATCATGAAGGGGCTTCGTGAGGGTACTAAGGATAAGTATGAAATGTGGTTCAAGTCTGAGTCGCGATGTAAATTTGTCCACATCACTTACGCCGCAGTGCACGATGAAGAGGGAGAATTTCAAGGAGTGTTGGAGTACGTTCAGGATATTCAGCCCTACCGTGAGATTGATACGGACTATTTCCGTGGATTAGAATAAGGAGAAAAAATGAGTTACGAACAAGAATTTATGAAGGAATTTGAAGCTTGGGTCAATACCCAGATTATGATCAATGACATGGCGCACAAGGAAAGTCAAAAAGTCTACGAAGAAGACCAGGACGAACGTGCCAAAGATGCCATGATTCGCTACGAAAGCCGCTTGGATGCTTATCAGTTCTTGCTTGGTAAGTTTGAAAACTTCAAAGCAGGCAAGGGATTCCATGATTTGCCAGAAGGCTTGTTTGGTGAGAGAAATTATTAAACGAGATAGATTCTTGATTTTTTACTAAAATCTTGATAGAATATTTATATTAAATCCTTGTCAGAGCAGGGGTTTTTTATTGAAAGGATTTTATCATGTCAAAGAAACTCAATCGTAAAAAACAATTACGAAATAGTCTCCGTCGTGCAGGTGCTTTCTCAAGTACTGTGACGAAGGTTGTAGAAGAGACAAAGAAAGTCGTGAAACGTGCAGAGCAGTCAGCAAGCCAAGCTGGTAAGGCTGTTTCTAAAAAAGTTGAACAAGCAGTAGAAGCTACCAAAGAGCAAGCTCAAAAAGTAGCCAATTCTGTGGAAGATTTTGCAGCAAACTTGGGTGGACTTCCACTTGACCGTGCCAAAACTTTCTATGATGAAGGAATCAAGTCTGCGTCAGATTTCAAAAACTGGACTGAAAAAGAACTCCTTGCCTTGAAAGGAATCGGCCCAGCTACCATCAAGAAATTGAAGGAAAATGGCATTAAGTTCAAGTAATCTTTCTTGTCCCTTGCAATTCCAAGAAAATCTTGCTACAATAGAGCCATTAGAGGTGTTTTGAATCCCACATTTTACAGAAAGTGGCGGAGCTGAGAAGTCCACAAATGTGTCAAAACTAGTTGCTAATGGATGAAAAATTGAAATAAAAGTGTCTTTTTATTTTAAAGACGAGAGTTGCGGGCAACTGCCCGAAATTGGGTGGTACCGCGGATAGCACATTCGTCCCTGTCATATAGATGGCAGGGCTTTTCTTTTGCGTCTTAGTAAAAGGAGGTTGTTATGAAGCAATCTTTTAAAACAAGTAAACTCTATTATGGTTTTCCTATCTTCATTTTAGGGTATCAAGATCAGAATTTTGGACACAATATTACGACCTGTAGCTCCTCTTATAGCTTGGGAGATTGGCTAGTCATCGGTGTCGGAGCTGAGGAAAATGCGGCTGAGCAAATCAAGCATTACCAGAAGTTTACTGTGAATATTCCTGATGAAAATCTCATGCTCGAGATGGAGCAGGCTGGTTTTATCAGTCATCGAGAGAAATTGAAACACCTGCGACTAGACTACGAGATTTCTGAAAGGACTCAGGCACCGATTTTAGAGGCTTGTCCAGTCGTGTTGGACTGTCAGGTAGATCGGATTATCGAGGAAGATGGAATCTGTCATATCTTTGCCAAGATTATCGAGCGACTTGCTGATTCTGAACTCTTGGATGAGAAAGGGCATTTTAAAAATGACCGTTTTTCACCGACTTACTTTATGGGGGATGGTCACCAGCGCGTTTATCGTTATCTAGATGACCGAGTCAATCCCATGGGAAGCTTTATCAAGGAAGCGAGGAAAAAGGATGGCAAGAACTGAACTGCCAGAACGCTTGGAAACAGAACGTCTCGTTTTACGAGTCCGTACTGTGGCGGATGCTGAGGATATCCATGCCTACGCTAGTCTCCCAGAGGTCGCTTATCCAGCAGGCTTTCCTCCAGTCAAGACCTTGGAAGATGAGGTTTACTATCTAGAGTATATCCTTCCCGAACGCAATCAAAAGGAAAATCTCCCAGTTGGCTATGGGATTGTCGTCAAAGAAACCGATAAAGTCATTGGTTCTGTTGATTTCAACCATCGCCATGCGGATGATGTTCTTGAGCTCGGCTATACCTTGCACCCAGACTATTGGGGTCGAGGTTATGTACCAGAAGCAGCGTGTGCCTTGATTGACTTAGCCTTTAAAGATTTGGATCTTCACAAGATTGAACTGACTTGTTTTGGTTATAATGTCCAAAGTAAACGAGTCGCAGAAAAACTTGGATTTACCCTCGAAGCTCGTATTCGAGATCGTAAAGATGTTCAAGGAAACCGCTGTGACAGTCTGATATATGGTTTGCTGAGAAGTGAGTGGGAGGTGATTTGATGCATCTTTTTATCATTGGTGCTCCGGCCTCAGGAAAAATGACGATTGGTCAAGAGTTATCTCGACTGACAGATGCTACCCTCTTTTATAACCATCAAGCCATCGATTTTGCACTAGAAATCTATCAGGATTATACAGAGGAGATGTGGGAATTTGTTCGTGGAATCACCTTTTCTTTCCTTGGGGCAAGTGCAAGAAATCAGCGATCAGTGATTTTAACAGACGTGATTGATTTTTCAAATCAGTACCAGCTGATGTATTTAAAGCAAATTCAGGATTTGTTGAATGACTATCATCAAGAGATTCTTTTTGTTGAATTGGAAACAAGTCTTGAAGAGCGCTTACATCGAAATCGAACGGAGAATCGATTAAAGCACAAACCCTTAAAACGACATATTGAGGCATCTGAAAGAGAAATTTTAGAGACCGCTGAAACACTTCAATTAAATTCCCAACATCAACCGAATGAGTTGCACCACTACCTTAAAATAAATAATACGAATTTGTCTGCAGAAGAAGTTGCTAAGCAAATTCAAAATAAAATGAACAAAATAGAGAAAGGACAAACACATGTCTAAAGAACTTTCACCTAAATACAATCCAGCCGAAGTTGAGGCTGGTCGTTACCAAAAATGGCTTGATGCGGATGTTTTCAAGCCTTCAGGCGATCAAAAGGCTAAGCCTTATTCAATCGTGATTCCACCACCAAACGTAACTGGGAAACTTCACCTTGGTCACGCTTGGGATACGACTTTGCAGGATATCATCATCCGTCAAAAACGCATGCAAGGTTTTGACACGCTTTGGCTTCCGGGTATGGACCACGCGGGGATTGCCACTCAGGCTAAGGTTGAGGAGCGCTTGCGTGGTGAGGGTATTACGCGTTATGACCTAGGTCGTGAAAAATTCCTTGACAAAGTTTGGGAATGGAAAGACGAATATGCCACTACTATCAAGGAACAATGGGGCAAGATGGGGCTCTCTGTAGACTACTCTCGTGAGCGTTTCACTCTTGACGAAGGTTTGTCAAAAGCTGTTCGTAAGGTCTTTGTGGACCTTTACAAGAAAGGCTGGATCTACCGTGGTGAGTTTATCATCAACTGGGACCCAGCAGCTCGCACAGCCCTTTCTGATATTGAGGTGATTCACAAGGATGTCGAAGGTGCCTTCTACCACATGAATTACATGCTGGAAGACGGTTCACGCGCCCTTGAAGTTGCCACAACTCGTCCTGAGACTATGTTTGGGGACGTTGCCGTTGCGGTCAATCCAGAAGACCCACGCTACAAGGACTTGATTGGAAAAAACGTCATCCTTCCAATCGCTAATAAACTAATCCCAATCGTTGCAGACGAACATGCCGATCCCGAGTTTGGTACTGGTGTTGTTAAAATCACGCCTGCCCATGATCCAAACGACTTCTTGGTGGGTCAACGCCATAACTTGCCACAAGTCAATGTTATGAACGACGACGGAACCATGAATGACTTGGCCTTCGAATTTGCAGGTATGGATCGTTTTGAAGCCCGTAAGGCAGTCGTTGCTAAGTTGGAAGAAATCGGTGCCCTCGTCAAAATCGAAAAACGTATCCACAGTGTTGGTCACTCAGAGCGTACAGGTGTAGTGGTTGAGCCACGCTTGTCAACGCAATGGTTCGTCAAGATGGACCAATTGGCCAAAAATGCTATTGCTAACCAAGATACAGAAGACAAGGTAGAATTCTACCCGCCACGTTTCAACGATACCTTCCTCCAATGGATGGAAAATGTCCACGACTGGGTAATCTCTCGTCAGCTTTGGTGGGGTCACCAAATCCCTGCTTGGTACAATGCTGAGGGTGAAATGTACGTCGGTGAAGAAGCGCCAGAAGGTGACGGATGGACTCAGGATGAAGATGTCTTGGATACTTGGTTCAGTTCTGCCCTTTGGCCGTTCTCAACTATGGGCTGGCCTGATGTCGACTCAGAAGACTTCAAACGTTACTTCCCAACTTCAACCTTGGTTACAGGTTACGACATCATCTTCTTCTGGGTGTCTCGTATGATCTTCCAATCTTTGGAATTCACTGGTCGTCAGCCATTCCAAAACGTGCTTATTCACGGTCTCATTCGTGACGAGCAAGGACGCAAGATGTCTAAATCTCTTGGTAACGGGATTGACCCAATGGATGTCATCGAGAAATATGGTGCCGATGCCCTTCGTTGGTTCCTTTCAAACGGTTCTGCGCCAGGACAAGACGTTCGCTTCTCTTACGAGAAAATGGATGCTTCATGGAACTTCATTAACAAGATCTGGAACATCTCTCGCTACATCCTCATGAATAATGAAGGCTTGACCCTTGAGCAAGCAACTGCTAATGTGGAAAAAGTTGCCAACAAGGAAGCTGGCAATGTCACAGACCGTTGGATTCTCCACAACCTCAATGAAACTATCGGAAAAGCTACTGCTAACTTTGATAAGTTTGAGTTTGGTGTGGCTGGACATATCCTCTACAACTTCATCTGGGATGAATTTGCGGACTGGTACGTTGAGTTGACTAAGGAAGTCCTTTATAGCGACAATGAAGAAGAGAAAGTCATCACACGCTCTGTTCTCCTTTACACTCTGGACAAGATCCTTCGTCTCCTCCACCCAATCATGCCATTCGTGACAGAGGAAATCTTTGGACAAATCTCAGAAGGTTCTATCGTGACAGCAGAATACCCAACTGTTAACCCAGCCTTTGAGGACCTTGCTGCCCATACTGGTGTCGAAAGTCTCAAAGACTTGATCCGTGCCGTTCGTAATGCGCGTGCTGAAGTAAACGTAGCACCAAGCAAGCCTATCACCATCCTTGTTAAGACAAGCGATAGCGACTTGGAAGCCTTCTTTAACAGCAATGTCAACTACATCAAACGCTTCACAAATCCAGAACACTTGGAAATCGCATCAAATATTCCTGCGCCTGAACTTGCTATGTCAAGCGTCATCACAGGAGCAGAAATCTACCTGCCACTGGCAGACCTCCTCAATGTCGAAGAAGAACTGGCCCGTCTCGACAAGGAACTTGCTAAATGGCAAAAAGAACTGGACATGGTCGGTAAGAAGCTCTCTAACGAACGCTTCGTAGCCAACGCCAAACCAGAAGTCGTCCAAAAAGAACGCGACAAACAAGCCGACTACCAAGCGAAATACGACGCGACCGTAGCACGTATCGATGAGATGAAGAAACTCGTGAAATAAACACAGAAACACGGCTGAATGCCGTGTTTTTTGGTATAATGAAATCAATATCTATTGGTGGAGAAAGTGATGTCTAAGCACCCGCATTATGAATTGTTAAATTTAATTGGCTACGGTCTTGCCAAGTTTGACAAGCTTTTTATAAAAGAATTTCAATGTTCTAGCAAGTCGGAGTTTTATCGCTATGTGGTTTCTCTGGGAATTGCTGAAACAACTGGAGTTGTAAAAAATAGAATGGATTTATTTGATCCTTATTTTGACAATAGTCGAAAAGGTTGGTGGCAGAAAGCTGATGTTTACCGTTTTCGTAAAGATTTAATTGATATGATGTTTGGAAATGAAGATGTTCATAGTTATGCTGAAATCGTTAAAATGTTACTTGCGAGTGAAGGAAAGCGAACAGGCATTACTACCATTGAAAAACCAATTATTCGAACTAAATTCAAACGTCTACAGGAAACGGGGATGGAGGCAGAGAATTATTTTATCCTTCATTTCGATAAAAAAGAAAAATTTCAAGGTGGACAGTTAACTGATGCCCGTCTTTATGGTGATGGCTATGATTTCCAAGTAGATGTTCATGAGCATTCCTATCTTGCCGAAGTTAAAGGGATTCGAAAATCTAAGGGTCGCATCCGTTTGACTGCCAACGAATTTGAAAAAGCAAAAGAATTTCAATCAGATTTTATTTTATCTCTGGTTACCAACTTAGATGATATTCCAAAGTTAGTGTTAATCGATAATCCTTTAAAACATTTTGAGTTTAAAAAGAATATTATTAAAAATGAAATCATTGAATATAGAAGCTTAGAAGATTTGTATTAGTTCCCCCTTAACCTTTGACTATTCTGCAAAATTATCGTAAAATAAAGAGTAAATGATAAAATGAGGTCAGAGTCTGTTCGCTCTGGCGATAGTAGTATAAATGAGGAGAAACGCTTTGGAATTAGAAGTATTTGCTGGGCAAGAAAAAAGTGAACTATCTATGATTGAGGTAGCGCGTGCTATCTTGGAACTTCGTGGTCGCGACCATGAGATGCATTTTAGCGATCTTGTAAACGAAATTCAAAACTACCTTGGAACATCAAACAGCGATATCCGCGAAGCTTTACCTTTGTTCTACACAGAGTTGAACTTTGACGGTAGCTTCATCTCACTTGGAGATAACAAATGGGGGCTTCGTTCATGGTATGGTGTGGACGAAATCGACGAAGAAATTATCGCTCTTGAAGAAAATGACGACGATGAAGTAGCACCAAAAGCTAAGAAAAAACGTGTTAATGCCTTCATGGATGGTGATTCAGATGCCATTGACTACAATGCGGATGATCCAGAAGACGAGGATGCATACGAAGCAGATCCAGCTCTTTCATACGATGATGAAAATCCAGATGATGAGAAAAACGAAGTGGAAGCTTACGATGCAGAAATCAACGAAATTGCTCCTGATGACTTGGGTGAAGACGTGGATCTCAACGAAGAAGACGATGAGTTTTCTGATGATGACGCTGAAAACAACGAGGAATAAAAGTTAGCTATTGACAATTATTCTATTTTCAGGTATCATATTGTTCGGGCACCTCTTTTAGAGGTCGGGGCTCCCTAGTTCTTAGGGAGCTATTTTTGTTTTTTCAAGAAGTTATCTTCTTGCATTTTAGTTGTGAATCTGGTGCAGTCATCCCAGATTATTCTTATTAGTAGGGTCTTGTTTTCTATGTCCCCTCGTAGTTGACAAGACCTTGAGCATTTTAGAAAGAGGAATCTATGTCTACGAAATATATTTTTGTAACTGGTGGTGTGGTATCGTCTATTGGGAAAGGGATTGTAGCAGCGAGTCTGGGCCGTCTCTTGAAAAATCGTGGTCTCAAAGTAACCATTCAAAAATTTGACCCTTATATCAATATCGATCCGGGAACTATGAGTCCTTATCAGCACGGGGAAGTTTTTGTGACAGATGACGGAGCTGAGACAGATTTGGACTTGGGTCACTATGAACGTTTCATCGATATCAATCTCAACAAATATTCCAACGTGACAACTGGTAAAATTTACAGTGAAGTTCTTCGTAAAGAACGCCGTGGAGAATACCTTGGGGCAACTGTTCAGGTTATTCCTCATATCACGGATGCTTTGAAAGAAAAAATCAAGCGTGCCGCTGTAACGACCGACTCTGATGTCATTATCACAGAGGTAGGTGGAACAGTAGGAGATATCGAGTCCTTGCCATTCCTAGAGGCCCTTCGTCAGATGAAGGCAGATGTGGGGGCGGATAATGTTATGTACATCCATACAACCTTGCTTCCTTACCTCAAGGCTGCTGGTGAAATGAAGACCAAACCAACTCAACACTCTGTAAAAGAATTGCGTGGATTGGGAATTCAGCCAAATATGTTGGTGATTCGTACAGAAGAGCCAGCTGGTCAAGGAATTAAAAACAAACTGGCCCAGTTCTGTGATGTGGCACCAGAGGCTGTTATCGAGTCTTTAGATGTTGAACATCTTTACCAAATTCCGTTGAATTTGCAGGCTCAAGGTATGGACCAGATTGTCTGTGATCATTTGAAATTAGACGCACCAGTAGCAGATATGACAGAATGGTCAGCTATGGTGGACAAGGTCATGAACCTCAAGAAACAAGTTAAGATTTCCCTTGTTGGTAAGTATGTGGAGTTGCAAGATGCCTACATTTCTGTGGTCGAAGCCTTGAAACACTCTGGTTATGCCAACGACGCAGAAGTTAAAATCAATTGGATTAATGCCAATGATGTGACAGCAGAGAATGTGGCAGAAATCTTGTCTGATGCAGATGGAATCATCGTACCAGGAGGTTTTGGCCAACGTGGTACAGAAGGGAAAATCCAAGCTATCCGCTATGCGCGTGAGAATGATGTTCCAATGTTGGGAGTCTGCTTGGGAATGCAGTTGACTTGTATCGAGTTTGCTCGTCACGTTTTGGGTCTTGAAGGTGCCAATTCTGCAGAGCTTGCACCAGAAACAAAATACCCTATCATTGATATCATGCGTGATCAGATTGATGTTGAGGATATGGGAGGAACCCTTCGTTTGGGACTTTATCCGTCTAAGTTGAAACGTGGCTCTAAGGCAGCAGCTGCTTATCACAATCAAGAAGTGGTGCAACGCCGTCACCGTCATCGTTATGAGTTTAACAACGCCTTCCGTGAGCAGTTTGAGGCAGCAGGTTTTGTCTTCTCAGGAGTTTCTCCAGACAATCGTTTGGTCGAAATCGTGGAAATTCCTGAAAATAAATTCTTTGTAGCGTGTCAGTATCACCCTGAACTTTCAAGTCGTCCAAACCGCCCAGAAGAACTCTACACTGCCTTTGTTACTGCAGCAGTTGAGAATAGTAATTAGCCAAATTAGAACCTTTGAGAAGAATCTCAGAGGTTTTTAAATTCATTCAAAAAGATCTTGTTAACTTAGGTGCTTGGCAATAAGAATAAGAAGTCCTTTTCCTGCAAGGAAGAGGCTTTTTACTTGCTTTTCTACTGCTTCCTCATTTGTCCTAAAGCCTTTTTTGTGTTAAAATGAATGGTATGAAAGCTAAAAAAATGTGGATGGCAGGTCTGGCTCTGCTTGGTATTGGGAGCCTTGCCCTTGCTACGAAAAAAGTTGCAGATGACCGCAAGCTCATGAAGACTCAGGAAGAGTTGACAGCGATTGTGCGAGAGCATTTTTCAGATATGGGGGAAATTGCGACCCTTTATGTTCAAGTTTATGAAAGCAGTCTGGAGAGCTTGGTTGGTGGCGTAATCTTTGAGGATGGCCGTCATTATACCTTTGTCTATGAAAATGAAGACCTAGTCTATGAGGAGGAAGTCTTATGATACAACCAGCAAGTTTAGAAGAATTGGCATCTTTAGTAGAAAAAGATGGGAAGAAGGTCTTTCTTTTTGTAGCGGACTGGTGTGGCGATTGTCGTTATATCTATCCTGCCTTGTCAGAAATTGAGGAGACCAATCCAGAGTTCACCTTTATTCGTGTGGACCGAGACCAGTATATGGATTTAGCCAAACTCTGGGATGTTTACGGAATCCCTAGCCTTGTTGTTCTAGAAAAGAACAAGGAAATCGGCCGTTTTGTCAATCGCGACCGTAAAAGCAAGCAACAAATTAATGACTTTTTAGCAGGATTGAAATAGGAGAAAAGAGAAACAATGATTTTTACATATAACAAAGAACATGTCGGTGATGTCCTTATGGTCATCGTTAAAAATAGCGGAGATGCTAAACTGGGTGTGGAACGCAAAGGTAAGGTAGCCCGTGTTTTTCTCAAAGATAATGGGGAAACAGTGGCGTGGAATATTTTCGAAGTTTCAAGTTTCTTTGAAATTGCAGAGCGCGGTCAAGTCTTTTTGACAGATGAGCAAGTCGCTCGTTTGAACCAAGAATTACAAACGGAAGCTTTTGAAGAGGAAATTGTTAATGACAAGGAACCTAAGTTTGTTGTTGGTGAAATTGTCGAGATGGTAGCTCATCCAGATAGTGACCACCTCAACATCTGCCAAGTTGCAGTCGCAAGTGATAAGACTGTACAAATCGTTGCAGGAGCTCCCAATGCGCGTGTCGGTCTGAAAACCATTGTAGCCCTTCCTGGAGCAATGATGCCAAAAGGAAACCTCATTTTCCCAGGTGAACTTCGTGGTGAAAAGAGTTTTGGCATGATGTGTAGCCCTCGTGAATTGCATCTGCCAAATGCTCCGCAAAAACGTGGTATTATTGAATTATCAGAAGACCAAGTTGTTGGAACTCCATTTGATCCAGCTAAACACTGGACTGCTTAAGAAGTTGTTAGTATCTGATAGACCAGCTAGAAGGAAATAAGATGGCAAAAAATATAGTGATTACAGGTGCGACATCAGGAATCGGTGAAGCGATTGCGCGTGCTTATCTGGAGCAGGGTGAGAATGTCGTTCTAACAGGACGACGGACAGATAGACTAGAAGCTCTTAAGTCGGAGTTTGCAGAAGTCTTTCCAAATCAAACCGTCTGGACCTTTCCCCTAGATGTCACGGATATGACTATGGTGAAGACTGTTTGCTCCAGTATTCTAGAAACGATAGGTCAGATTGATATTCTGGTCAACAATGCCGGACTGGCTCTAGGTTTAGCACCTTATCAAGACTATGAAGAGTTGGATATGTTAACTATGTTGGATACCAATGTCAAAGGTTTGATGGCAGTCACTCGCTGTTTCTTGCCAGCAATGGTAAAAGCCAATCAAGGACATATCATCAACATGGGGTCAACCGCAGGAATCTACGCCTATGCGGGTGCCGCTGTTTACTCAGCTACCAAGGTAGCGGTTAAGACCTTTTCGGATGGACTGCGAATTGATACCATCGCAACGGATATCAAGGTTACAACCATTCAGCCTGGGATTGTCGAAACAGATTTTTCGACGGTACGTTTTCACGGTGATAAAGAACGAGCTGCGTCCGTTTACCAAGGAATCGAAGCTTTGCAAGCTCAGGATATTGCAGACACAGTAGTCTATGTGACCAGTCAACCTCGTCGTGTGCAGATTACAGATATGACCATCATGGCCAATCAACAGGCGACAGGTTTCATGATTCATAAAAAATAAAAAATTTTCTCGAAAAGTTACAAATTTCTGTAACTTTTTTTGATTTCCTACGAATAGATAAGTAGGAGGAAGAAAATATGTATAATAAAGTTATCTTGATTGGACGTTTAACGTCTACACCAGAATTGCACAAAACCAGCAATGACAAGTCAGTGGCGCGAGCAACTATCGCTGTGAACCGTCGTTATAAAGATCAAAACGGTGAACGTGAAGCTGACTTTGTCAATATGGTTCTATGGGGCAAACTAGCAGAAAGCTTGGCCAGCTACGCAACTAAAGGTAGTCTTATCTCTGTGGATGGAGAACTTCGTACCCGTCGTTTTGAGAAAAATGGTCAGATGAACTATGTGACTGAAGTTCTTGTGACAGGATTCCAACTCTTGGAAAGTCGTGCTCAACGTGCCATGCGTGAAAATAATGCAGGACAAGATTTGGCGGATTTGGTTTTGGAAGAGGAAGAATTGCCATTTTAAGCATTAAAAAGTCTGAGTTGGTCTCAGGCTTTTTATCTTGAGAAAGTCAGACTTTTTTCTTGACTATTTCTGACCAAGTGATACAATAGAACTATAAATTAGCACTCATATATAAAGAGTGCTAATAATATGTAGTTCATCATGGAGGAAAACAGATGTTGAAACCATTAGGAGACCGTGTGGTCTTGAAAATCGAAGAAAAAGAACAAACTGTTGGAGGTTTTGTCCTTGCAGGTTCAGCTCAAGAAAAAACAAAAACAGCCCAAGTTGTGGCTACTGGACAAGGTGTTCGTACCTTGAACGGTGACTTGGTAGCTCCAAGTGTTAAGCCTGGAGATCGTGTCTTAGTTGAAGCCCACGCAGGTCTTGATGTCAAAGACGGCGATGAAAAGTACATCATCGTTGGCGAAGCTAACATCTTGGCTATCATTGAAGAATAGAAGGAGAAAGTAAGTATGTCAAAAGAAATTAAATTTTCATCAGATGCCCGTTCAGCTATGGTTCGTGGTGTCGATATCCTTGCAGATACTGTTAAAGTAACCTTGGGACCAAAAGGTCGTAATGTAGTTCTTGAAAAATCATTTGGTTCACCCTTGATTACCAATGACGGTGTGACCATTGCCAAAGAAATCGAATTGGAAGACCATTTTGAAAATATGGGTGCCAAATTGGTATCAGAAGTGGCTTCAAAAACCAATGATATCGCAGGTGATGGGACTACAACTGCAACTGTTTTGACCCAAGCAATTGTCCGTGAAGGAATCAAAAATGTCACAGCAGGTGCCAATCCAATCGGAATTCGTCGTGGGATTGAAACAGCAGTTGCTGCAGCAGTTGAAGCCTTGAAAAACAATGCTATTCCTGTTGCCAACAAAGAAGCTATCGCTCAGGTTGCAGCCGTATCTTCTCGTTCTGAAAAAGTTGGTGAGTACATCTCTGAAGCCATGGAAAAAGTTGGCAAAGACGGAGTCATCACTATTGAAGAGTCACGTGGTATGGAAACAGAACTTGAAGTTGTAGAAGGAATGCAGTTCGACCGCGGTTACCTCTCACAGTACATGGTGACAGATAGCGAGAAAATGGTGGCTGACCTTGAAAATCCATACATTTTGATTACTGATAAGAAGATTTCAAATATCCAAGAAATCTTGCCATTACTAGAAAGCATTCTCCAAAGCAATCGTCCACTCTTGATTATTGCGGATGATGTGGATGGCGAAGCTCTTCCAACTCTTGTTTTGAACAAGATTCGTGGAACCTTCAACGTAGTAGCAGTTAAGGCACCTGGTTTTGGTGATCGTCGTAAAGCCATGCTCGAAGATATCGCCATCTTGACAGGCGGAACAGTTATCACAGAAGACCTTGGTCTTGAGTTGAAAGATGCGACAATTGAAGCCCTTGGTCAAGCAGCGAGAGTAACTGTGGACAAAGATAGCACGGTTATCGTAGAAGGTGCAGGAAATCCTGAAGCGATTTCACACCGCGTTGCAGTTATTAAGTCTCAAATCGAAACCACAACTTCTGAATTTGACCGTGAAAAATTGCAAGAACGCTTGGCCAAATTGTCAGGTGGTGTAGCGGTTATTAAGGTCGGAGCCGCAACTGAAACTGAGTTGAAAGAAATGAAACTTCGCATCGAAGATGCTCTCAACGCTACTCGTGCAGCTGTTGAAGAAGGAATCGTTGCAGGTGGTGGAACAGCCCTTGTAAATGTTATCCCAGCCGTGGCTGATTTGGAATTGACAGGAGACGAAGCAACAGGCCGCAATATTGTTCTCCGTGCATTGGAAGAACCAGTCCGTCAAATCGCCCACAATGCTGGATTTGAAGGCTCTATCGTTATCGATCGTTTGAAAAATGCTGAAGTTGGTACAGGCTTCAACGCAGCAACTGGCGAATGGGTTAACATGATTGATCAAGGGATTATCGACCCAGTTAAAGTGAGTCGTTCAGCTCTACAAAATGCAGCATCTGTAGCTAGTTTGATTTTGACAACAGAAGCAGTCGTAGCCAATAAACCAGAACCAGTGTCCCCAGCTCCAGCAATGGATCCAAGCATGATGGGCGGCATGATGTAAGCTTTCTATAGAAAAAACTTATAAAAAACACAAAAGGAGGGAATGCCCACCCCTCCTTTTTATGCTATTCACTTCTAAATAGATTTGAGCTCTCCTAACTTATATGATAAAATAAGATTAGAAAAAGGAGAAAAACATGATCGATGTAGAAGAAATTCTGAGCAAGATGAACCCCAATCAGAAGATTAATTATGACCGTGTCATGCAGAAGATGGTACAAGTATGGGAGAAAAATGAGCAACGTCCAACTATTCTCATGCATGTTTGCTGTGCCCCTTGCAGTACCTATACTCTAGAATATTTGACTAAGTATGCAGACGTGACTATCTATTTTGCCAATTCTAATATCCATCCCAAGGCAGAATACCATAAGCGGGCTTACGTCACCAAGAAATTTGTTAGTGATTTTAATGAGCGGACAGGAAATACGGTTCAGTACCTAGAAGCTCCCTACGAACCAAATGAATATCGTAAGTTAGTCAGAGGACTGGAAGAAGAGCCAGAAGGTGGCGACCGTTGCAAGGTTTGCTTTGACTACCGACTGGATAAGACAGCACAAGTGGCTATGGATTTGGGCTTTGACTACTTTGGCTCAGCCTTGACCATCAGTCCTCATAAGAACTCTCAAACCATTAACAGCATCGGAATCGATGTGCAAAAAATCTACACAACCCACTATCTTCCCAGCGATTTCAAGAAAAATCAAGGCTACAAACGTTCGGTAGAGATGTGTGAAGAGTATGACATTTACCGTCAATGTTATTGTGGATGTGTCTATGCAGCACAAGCCCAGAATATTGACCTGGTTCAGGTTAAGAAAGATGCCACAGCGTTCTTGCTGGATAAGGATGTTGAAAAAGACTATTCCCACATCAAATTTACTGTTACGAAATTAGATATATAGAGACCAACCCAGCTGAAAAGCTGGGTTTCTCAAATAAAAAAACTAGGGCTTTCACCCTAGTTTGACAACTTTACCGATTCTTTAGTTCTACATAGCGCTTGTACCAAATGTTTATATAGGCTTCTGAGAAAGGACCTCGTCCATTGTTAATCCAATCAACAAGAATTTTGACATGTTCTTTTAAAATATAGTCCAAGTCATCAGAATAATTCATTTTGCGTTTGTGACGCTCGTACTCCTCAACATCCAAGAGACGTTTTTCCCCATCTGTAAAAATTTTAACATCCAAATCGTAATCAATATACTTCAGTGCTTCTTCATCCAGATAGTAGGGGCTAGCCATATTGCAATAGTAGGAAATTCCATTATCGCGAATCATGGCAATGATATTAAACCAATATTTCTTGTGAAAGTAAACAATAGCCGGTTCTCGAGTGACCCAACGACGACCATCACTTTCGGTAACCAGTGTATGATCGTTGACACCAATAATGGCGTTTTCTGTTGTTTTTAGTACCATGGTATCCCGCCAAGTTCGGTGGAGACTCCCATCATGCTTATAACTTTGAATTGTAATAAAGTCGCCTTCTTTTGGAAGCTTCATAACTAACCAACTTTCTACAATTTGTAAGTTTATCGTTTACTATTGTACCATAAAATTACCTAAAATCTGTGAATTTTACATGAAAATATTAAAGATATTCTCTGAGAGCGCTTGCTATATCCGAAAAATCGTAGCCCTTTCGTGCTAAAACTTGGGTTAAACGCTGTTTAAGTTCGTATCCTTCATATTTTCGGGCATACTTGGCATATTGCTTATCAAGTTCCCTGAAGATGAGTTCCTGAGTCGTTTCTTGGTCAACTTGACTATCCAACTGGTCAAAGGCACTTTTAGCATCAGAATAGGAAAACCCCTTGTTGGTCAAGTTCTGGATAATCTTATCTTGCAAGGCACGAGCTGGAAGTTTTCCCTCATATTTTTTCAATAGTTTATTAGCTACACGTTGAGCAACTTCAGAAAAATCAAATTCTTTCAGTATCTCTTCTATAGTGGATTTTGAAATCCCTTTTTGTGTTAGTTTCTGAGTCAGTACATAAGGCCCCTTGTCTCCTGAAAGTTGATTGGCATTGATGATAGCATAAGCGTACTGAGCATCATTAATCCACTTATCTTTTTTAAGATTAATAATGACTTGAGAAAGGATGTTTTCATCAATATCGTATTTTTTCAGATATTCTCTGACTTCTTTTTCAGTGCGCGCTTTAAAGGATAAGTGGTAGAGAGCTAGATTCTTACCGTAAGAAAATTGGGCAAAGTCCTGAATATCTTTCAATTCTTCTTCGCTTATCACCTTATCTCTTGATAACATAAAACGAACAATTGTATCTTCAGTAATATAGCATTTGTCGCCATTATCAAGCTCCATCAGATAGAGTCTTTTTTTCTTTTCAAGTTTTGTGATTTTCATAGTTCTATTATAACTCAAAATGTGATAAGATAGGGGTATGAATCTGAAAGTGAAACAAAAAATACCATTAAAAATCAAGCGCATGGGAATTAATGGTGAGGGAATCGGCTTTTATCAAAAAACCTTAGTCTTTGTGCCTGGTGCTCTCAAAGGTGAAGATATCTATTGTCAGATTACTTCTATTAAACGTAACTTTGTAGAGGCAAAATTACTGAAGGTCAACAAGAAGTCTAAATTCCGTGTTGTCCCAGCTTGTACTATTTACAATGAATGCGGAGGCTGCCAAATCATGCATCTGCATTATGATAAGCAGCTGGAGTTCAAGACGGACTTACTTCACCAAGCGCTCAAAAAATTTGCCCCTGCAGGATATGAAAACTATGAAATCCGCCCGACGATTGGAATGCAGGAACCCAAGTACTATCGTGCTAAGTTACAATTTCAGACTCGAAAATTTAAAAATCAGGTCAAGGCAGGTCTGTATGCACAAAACTCTCACTATTTAGTAGAGTTGAAAGACTGCCTGGTACAAGACAAGGAAACCCAAGTGATTGCTAATCGTCTAGCAGAATTACTTACTTATCACCAGATTCCAATCACGGATGAGAGAAAAGTTCTAGGTGTTAGAACGATAATGGTCCGACGAGCAAGAAAGACTGGACAGGTTCAGATTATTATTGTTACAAACCGTCAGCTTAATTTAACCCAACTAGTAAAAGACTTAGTTAAAGATTTTCCAGAAGTTGTGACAGTAGCTGTGAATACAAATACAGCTAAAACCAGTGAGATTTATGGTGAAAAGACAGAGATTATCTGGGGACAAGAGAGTATTCAAGAAGGTGTACTCGATTATGAATTTTCACTATCCCCTCGAGCATTCTATCAACTAAATCCTGAACAAACAGAAGTCCTCTATAGCGAGGCGGTAAAAGCGTTGGATGTTGATAAAGAAGACCATTTGATTGACGCTTATTGTGGAGTTGGAACAATTGGTTTTGCCTTTGCAAAGAAAGTTAAAACACTAAGAGGTATGGATATTATTCCAGAAGCCATTGAAGATGCTACGCGAAATGCTAAAAGAATGGGATTTGACAACACACATTACGAAGCAGGAACAGCGGAAGAGATTATTCCTCGCTGGTATAAGGAAGGCTACCGAGCAGATGCTCTGATCGTAGATCCACCACGTACAGGTCTGGATGACAAGTTATTAGATACAATTCTTACCTATGTACCAGAAAAAATGGTCTATATTTCTTGCAATGTTTCGACCTTGGCTCGTGATTTGGTAAGGTTAGTAGAAGTCTATGATCTCCATTATATCCAGTCGGTCGATATGTTCCCACACACCGCTCGAACTGAAGCAGTGGTAAAATTAATTAAAAAAGTTTAAAAAAGTAGTTGACAAGTTTGAAAAAGTCGGTATAATAGTAAGAGTTGAAAATAACAACTCTGGTCCGTTGGTCAAGGGGTTAAGACACCGCCTTTTCACGGCGGTAACACGGGTTCGAATCCCGTACGGACTATGGTATGTTGCAGATGAAACACTTGATGAAAAAAGTTTAAAAAAGTTTCAAAAAAGTGTTGACAAGCGAAAGCGACTGTGATATACTAATATAGTTGTCACTTGAGAGAAGCAAATGACAAAGACCTTTGAAAACTGAACAAGACGAACCAATGTGCAGGGCACTACAACTAATGTTGTAGTACTGAACAATGAAAAAACAATAAATCTGTCAGTGACAGAAATGAGTGAGAACTCAAACTTTTAATGAGAGTTTGATCCTGGCTCAGGACGAACGCTGGCGGCGTGCCTAATACATGCAAGTAGAACGCTGAAGGAGGAGCTTGCTTCTCCGGATGAGTTGCGAACGGGTGAGTAACGCGTAGGTAACCTGCCTGGTAGCGGGGGATAACTATTGGAAACGATAGCTAATACCGCATAATAGTAGATGTTGCATGACATTTGCTTAAAAGGTGCAATTGCATCACTACCAGATGGACCTGCGTTGTATTAGCTAGTTGGTGGGGTAACGGCTCACCAAGGCGACGATACATAGCCGACCTGAGAGGGTGATCGGCCACACTGGGACTGAGACACGGCCCAGACTCCTACGGGAGGCAGCAGTAGGGAATCTTCGGCAATGGACGGAAGTCTGACCGAGCAACGCCGCGTGAGTGAAGAAGGTTTTCGGATCGTAAAGCTCTGTTGTAAGAGAAGAACGAGTGTGAGAGTGGAAAGTTCACACTGTGACGGTATCTTACCAGAAAGGGACGGCTAACTACGTGCCAGCAGCCGCGGTAATACGTAGGTCCCGAGCGTTGTCCGGATTTATTGGGCGTAAAGCGAGCGCAGGCGGTTAGATAAGTCTGAAGTTAAAGGCTGTGGCTTAACCATAGTACGCTTTGGAAACTGTTTAACTTGAGTGCAAGAGGGGAGAGTGGAATTCCATGTGTAGCGGTGAAATGCGTAGATATATGGAGGAACACCGGTGGCGAAAGCGGCTCTCTGGCTTGTAACTGACGCTGAGGCTCGAAAGCGTGGGGAGCAAACAGGATTAGATACCCTGGTAGTCCACGCCGTAAACGATGAGTGCTAGGTGTTAGACCCTTTCCGGGGTTTAGTGCCGCAGCTAACGCATTAAGCACTCCGCCTGGGGAGTACGACCGCAAGGTTGAAACTCAAAGGAATTGACGGGGGCCCGCACAAGCGGTGGAGCATGTGGTTTAATTCGAAGCAACGCGAAGAACCTTACCAGGTCTTGACATCCCTCTGACCGCTCTAGAGATAGAGCTTTCCTTCGGGACAGAGGTGACAGGTGGTGCATGGTTGTCGTCAGCTCGTGTCGTGAGATGTTGGGTTAAGTCCCGCAACGAGCGCAACCCCTATTGTTAGTTGCCATCATTCAGTTGGGCACTCTAGCGAGACTGCCGGTAATAAACCGGAGGAAGGTGGGGATGACGTCAAATCATCATGCCCCTTATGACCTGGGCTACACACGTGCTACAATGGCTGGTACAACGAGTCGCAAGCCGGTGACGGCAAGCTAATCTCTTAAAGCCAGTCTCAGTTCGGATTGTAGGCTGCAACTCGCCTACATGAAGTCGGAATCGCTAGTAATCGCGGATCAGCACGCCGCGGTGAATACGTTCCCGGGCCTTGTACACACCGCCCGTCACACCACGAGAGTTTGTAACACCCGAAGTCGGTGAGGTAACCGTAAGGAGCCAGCCGCCTAAGGTGGGATAGATGATTGGGGTGAAGTCGTAACAAGGTAGCCGTATCGGAAGGTGCGGCTGGATCACCTCCTTTCTAAGGATAAGGAACTGCGCATTGGTCTTGTTTAGTCTTGAGAGGTCTTGTGGGGCCTTAGCTCAGCTGGGAGAGCGCCTGCTTTGCACGCAGGAGGTCAGCGGTTCGATCCCGCTAGGCTCCATTGGTGAGAGATCACCAAGTAATGCACATTGAAAATTGAATATCTATATCAAATAGTAACAAGAAAATAAACCGAAAACGCTGTAGTATTAATAAGAGTTTATGACTGAAAGGTCAGAAAAAATAAGGTTAAGTTAATAAGGGCGCACGGTGGATGCCTTGGCACTAGGAGCCGAAGAAGGACGTGACAAACGACGATATGCCTTGGGTAGCTGTAAGTAAGCGATGATCCAGGGATTTCCGAATGGGGGAACCCAACAGGTACTACCTGTTACCCACATCTGTTAAGGATGTGAGGAGGAAGACGCAGTGAACTGAAACATCTAAGTAGCTGCAGGAAGAGAAAGCAAAAGCGATTGCCTTAGTAGCGGCGAGCGAAACGGCAGGAGGGCAAACCGAAGAGTTTACTCTTCGGGGTTGTAGGACTGCAATGTGGACTCAAAGATTATAGAAGAATGATTTGGGAAGATCAGCCAAAGAGAGTAATAGCCTCGTATTTAAAATAGTCTTTGTACCTAGCAGTATCCTGAGTACGGCGGGACACGTGAAATCCCGTCGGAATCTGGGAGGACCATCTCCCAACCCTAAATACTCCCTAGTGACCGATAGTGAACCAGTACCGTGAGGGAAAGGTGAAAAGCACCCCGGGAGGGGAGTGAAATAGAACCTGAAACCGTGTGCCTACAACAAGTTCGAGCCCGTTAATGGGTGAGAGCGTGCCTTTTGTAGAATGAACCGGCGAGTTACGTTATGATGCGAGGTTAAGTTGAAGAGACGGAGCCGTAGGGAAACCGAGTCTGAATAGGGCGCCTTAGTATCATGACGTAGACCCGAAACCATGTGACCTACCCATGAGCAGGTTGAAGGTGCGGTAAGACGCACTGGAGGACCGAACCAGGGCACGTTGAAAAGTGCTTGGATGACTTGTGGGTAGCGGAGAAATTCCAAACGAACTTGGAGATAGCTGGTTCTCTCCGAAATAGCTTTAGGGCTAGCGTCGACATTAGAGATTCTTGGAGGTAGAGCACTGTTTGGGTGAGGGGTCCATCCCGGATTACCAATCTCAGATAAACTCCGAATGCCAATGAATTATGGTCGGCAGTCAGACTGCGAGTGCTAAGATCCGTAGTCGAAAGGGAAACAGCCCAGACCACCAGCTAAGGTCCCAAAATAATTGTTAAGTGGAAAAGGATGTGGGGTTGCACAGACAACTAGGATGTTAGCTTAGAAGCAGCTATTCATTCAAAGAGTGCGTAATAGCTCACTAGTCGAGTGACCCTGCGCCGAAAATGTACCGGGGCTAAAACAATTTACCGAAGCTGTGGATACCTTTATAGGTATGGTAGGAGAGCGTTCTATGTGTGATGAAGGTGTACCGTGAGGAGTGCTGGAACGCATAGAAGTGAGAATGCCGGTATGAGTAGCGAAAGACAGGTGAGAATCCTGTCCACCGTAAGACTAAGGTTTCCAGGGGAAGGCTCGTCCGCCCTGGGTTAGTCGGGACCTAAGGAGAGACCGAAAGGTGTATCCGATGGACAACAGGTTGATATTCCTGTACTAGAGTATGTAGTGATGGAGGGACGCAGTAGGCTAACTAAAGCAGACGATTGGAAGTGTCTGTCTAAGCAGTGAGGTGTGAACTGAGTCAAATGCTTAGTTCTATAACATTGAGCTGTGATGGGGAGCGAAGTTTAGTAGCGAAGTTAGTGACGTCACACTGCCAAGAAAAGCTTCTAGCGTTTAAACATACTCTACCCGTACCGCAAACCGACACAGGTAGTCGAGGCGAGTAGCCTCAGGTGAGCGAGAGAACTCTCGTTAAGGAACTCGGCAAAATGACCCCGTAACTTCGGGAGAAGGGGTGCTGACTTTACGTCAGCCGCAGTGAATAGGCCCAAGCAACTGTTTATCAAAAACACAGCTCTCTGCTAAATCGTAAGATGATGTATAGGGGGTGACGCCTGCCCGGTGCTGGAAGGTTAAGAGGAGTGCTTAGCGTAAGCGAAGGTATGAATTGAAGCCCCAGTAAACGGCGGCCGTAACTATAACGGTCCTAAGGTAGCGAAATTCCTTGTCGGGTAAGTTCCGACCCGCACGAAAGGCGTAATGATTTGGGCACTGTCTCAACGAGAGACTCGGTGAAATTTTAGTACCTGTGAAGATGCAGGTTACCCGCGACAGGACGGAAAGACCCCATGGAGCTTTACTGCAGTTTGATATTGAGTGTCTGTACCACATGTACAGGATAGGTAGGAGTCTATGAGATCGGGACGCCAGTTTCGAAGGAGACGTTGTTGGGATACTACCCTTGTGTTATGGCCACTCTAACCCGGATAGGTGATCCCTATCGGAGACAGTGTCTGACGGGCAGTTTGACTGGGGCGGTCGCCTCCTAAAAGGTAACGGAGGCGCCCAAAGGTTCCCTCAGAATGGTTGGAAATCATTCGCAGAGTGTAAAGGTATAAGGGAGCTTGACTGCGAGAGCTACAACTCGAGCAGGGACGAAAGTCGGGCTTAGTGATCCGGTGGTTCCGTATGGAAGGGCCATCGCTCAACGGATAAAAGCTACCCTGGGGATAACAGGCTTATCTCCCCCAAGAGTTCACATCGACGGGGAGGTTTGGCACCTCGATGTCGGCTCGTCGCATCCTGGGGCTGTAGTCGGTCCCAAGGGTTGGGCTGTTCGCCCATTAAAGCGGCACGCGAGCTGGGTTCAGAACGTCGTGAGACAGTTCGGTCCCTATCCGTCGCGGGCGTAGGAAATTTGAGAGGATCTGCTCCTAGTACGAGAGGACCAGAGTGGACTTACCGCTGGTGTACCAGTTGTCTTGCCAAAGGCATCGCTGGGTAGCTATGTAGGGAAGGGATAAACGCTGAAAGCATCTAAGTGTGAAACCCACCTCAAGATGAGATTTCCCATGATTTTATATCAGTAAGAGCCCTGAGAGATGATCAGGTAGATAGGTTAGAAGTGGAAGTGTGGCGACACATGTAGCGGACTAATACTAATAGCTCGAGGACTTATCCAAAGTAACTGAGAATATGAAAGCGAACGGTTTTCTTAGTTTGAATAGATATTCAATTTTGAGTAGGTATTACTCAGAGTTAAGTGACGATAGCCTAGGAGATACACCTGTACCCATGCCGAACACAGAAGTTAAGCCCTAGAACGCCGGAAGTAGTTGGGGGTTGCCCCCTGTGAGATATGGAAGTCGCTTAGCTCTAGGGAGTTTAGCTCAGCTGGGAGAGCATCTGCCTTACAAGCAGAGGGTCAGCGGTTCGATCCCGTTAACTCCCATAGGTCCCGTAGTGTAGCGGTTATCACGTCGCCCTGTCACGGCGAAGATCGCGGGTTCGATTCCCGTCGGGACCGTTTAAGATAACGGAAGTTATTTTAGACTCGTTAGCTCAGTTGGTAGAGCAATTGACTTTTAATCAATGGGTCACTGGTTCGAGCCCAGTACGGGTCATATATGCGGGTTTGGCGGAATTGGCAGACGCACCAGATTTAGGATCTGGCGCTTAACGGCGTGGGGGTTCAAGTCCCTTAACCCGCATTAAGATATAATAAATGAGCCGGCTTAGCTCAGTTGGTAGAGCATCTGATTTGTAATCAGAGGGTCGCGTGTTCAAGTCATGTAGCCGGCATTTTTAGATAGAAGAAAACAGTGCGAACGTAGTTCAGTGGTAGAACACCACCTTGCCAAGGTGGGGGTCGCGGGTTCGAATCCCGTCGTTCGCTTAGAGAGGCCGGGGTGGCGGAACTGGCAGACGCACAGGACTTAAAATCCTGCGATTGGTAACGATCGTACCGGTTCGATTCCGGTCCTCGGCATAATATAATGAGCACCCTTAGCTCAACTGGATAGAGTACCTGACTACGAATCAGGCGGTTAGAGGTTCGACTCCTCTAGGGTGCATTTTTCTATTTAACTCGGGAAGTAGCTCAGCTTGGTAGAGTACTTGGTTTGGGACCAAGGTGTCGCAGGTTCGAATCCTGTCTTCCCGATATATGGCGGTGTAGCTCAGCTGGCTAGAGCGTCCGGTTCATACCCGGGAGGTCGGGGGTTCGATCCCCTTCGCCGCTATAATGATCTTGTTGGACCTTTAGCTCAGCTGGTTAGAGCTCTCGGCTCATAACCGAGTGGTCGTAGGTTCAAGTCCTACAAGGTCCATTTGAATAGTATGGAGGATTACCCAAGTCCGGCTGAAGGGAACGGTCTTGAAAACCGTCAGGCGTGTAAAAGCGTGCGTGGGTTCGAATCCCACATCCTCCTTTTGTATTAACGCGGGATGGAGCAGCTCGGTAGCTCGTCGGGCTCATAACCCGAAGGTCGTAGGTTCAAATCCTGCTCCCGCAATAAGGCTCGGTAGCTCAGTTGGTAGAGCAATGGATTGAAGCTCCATGTGTCGGCGGTTCGATTCCGTCTCGCGCCATTTTTATTTATAGTATTTATGCGGGTGTAGTTTAGTGGTAAAACTACAGCCTTCCAAGCTGTTGTCGCGAGTTCGATTCTCGTCACCCGCTTTGAACTTTGTTCAAATTACCAAGTTTTTAACTTGGGCGCGTAGCTCAGGTGGTTAGAGCGCACGCCTGATAAGCGTGAGGTCGGTGGTTCGAGTCCACTCGTGCCCATTAATAGGAGAATTACTCAAGAGGCTGAAGAGGACGGTTTGCTAAATCGTTAGGTCGGGTAACTGGCGCAAGGGTTCGAATCCCTTATTCTCCGTTTTATTGAGAGTTTATAACTCTTTTTTTGTATTTTTAAGAATAGTAGAATAAAAACTTCAGATTTGTAAAACTTAATTGGATTACTTATCTGAAGTTTTTTTGCGCTCTTTGTCAACTGTATGGGGCTGAAGAAATACTAAAATTTATATATATTGTTGATTTTATGGTTTTGCTTGTTTATTACTACTTCCAACTCTTGAGTGAAATTTCTCCGCTATTGAGCCATATTTCTTTTCCGTTATCACATTGAACTAAAAGTTTGCCATTTTCTGAGATATCTTTAGCAAGTCCTTTGTAGTCTTTTTGATCTAGTGTAAAAGTCACTTCTTTTCCTAGAACGAAGGACTGTTTTTTGTATAGGTATAATAGCTCTTCTGCAGGTGTTTCGAAGAAAGCACGCCAGATCTCTATGATTAATTCATTTCTTGTTATAGGTGCTGGTACTTTAAATAAACTAGCAGCTTTTTCTTTTAATTCTTGAGGGAAGTCTTTAATAGTAAAGTTGATTCCTACTCCAATAATGATATCTGTGACTAAGCCAGTTTCTACAGAGGTCATTGCTTCAGTGAGGATTCCTCCAATTTTATGATTTTTGAGGTAGATATCATTGACCCATTTTATGTCGACATCTATTAAAGTTAGGTTCTTAATGGCTTTGTAGATAGCTCCTGCTACAAGTAGTGTGTAGGATGGTAATTGGTCATATGGGAGATTGGGTTTAAGATGGAGTGTCATATAAATGCCACCTTGGGGTGAGTAGAAAGAACGTTGAAAACGGCCTCGACCAGCTGTTTGATAGGAAGCTAGATAGAGGGTGTTTGCTTCATTTCCTAAATCAATTGCTTCTTTTGCATCGAGTTGTGTTGATCTTGTTTCGGGTTTAAAACTGATTTTAATTGGAAGATTTTGTTCTAGAAGTTCTGGAAGAATAAGGTCTCCATTCACCAGTTTATAGCCTTTGTTTTTGATACTATCAATTTCAATGCCTTCTTGTTCTAAACGCTTGATGGCTTTCCAAATTGATGTTCGAGTCAGTGATAGTTCTTCTGCAATCTTTTCTCCGCTGATATAATCGGTTTCTTTAGCTAGAATTTGGTAGACGGCTTGGTATGATTTCATAGTGTTTCCTTTCTTTAGAAATTGTAAATGATTTAAATATAGTTTGGGTAGTTGGTCAAAATCTTATTATATTACTACTATTTTAACATATACCTAGTCTTTACGGTATGATTTTCTTATAGTAAATCTAGTCATTAAGTTTGAGTTTTGAAATATCAGTATTTTTGCTCCCTTTTTTACCTAGTAAACGTTTCCTTTGTTTTCAAATTGCTAAAAAAGTGGTACAATAAAGGGTAGCTTACTATTATCTGAATCAATTGATTTGGAGAGAAAGGATTCGTTTTGAAATCAATAGGCTTTATTGAAAAGCTGAAAGGGTTGTCTAGTAAAGAGCTGATTTTATTGGGAATTATCCTGAGTATCTTTTTACCCTTTTATCTTTTTGTAGTTGTATTCTGTTTATATATTATTAGTTTGATTTTTACAGGAGACATGAAAAGTATTCTTCAGAAAATGGGGGAGCATCCGATGCTGCTTCTTTTTCTTGGCTATAGTACTGTTATATCCGTTTTTGCACAAAATTGGATGGGAGTTGTGGCTTCAGTAGGAATTTTTCTATTTACTGTTTTCTTTTTGCACTATCAGTCGATTTTATCACATAAATTCTTTCGATTGATTTTGCAGCTCGTCTTGTTTGGTAGCGTCTTGTCAGCTGCTTTTGCGAGTTTAGAACATTTCCAAATTGTGAAGAAATTCAACTATGCTTTTCTTTCACCCAATATGCAGGTGTGGCATCAGAATCGTGCAGAAGTGACCTTCTTTAATCCTAATTATTATGGAATTATTTGTTGTTTCTGTATCATGATTGCTTTCTATCTGTTTACAACGACCAAGTTGAATTGGTTGAAAGTATTCTGTGTGATTGCAGGCTTTGGTAATCTCTTCGGTTTGAACTTTACGCAAAATCGAACTGCCTTTCCTGCTATTATCGCTGGAGCCATTATCTATCTCTTTACGACCATTAAAAACTGGAAGGCCTTTTGGCTTAGTATTGGGGTCTTTGCGATTGGCTTGAGTTTCCTTTTTTCCAGTGATTTAGGAGTTCGGATGGGGACTTTAGACTCTTCTATGGAAGAACGGATTTCTATCTGGGATGCTGGGATGGCCTTATTTAAGCAAAATCCTTTTTGGGGTGAGGGGCCATTAACCTATATGCACTCTTATCCTCGGATACATGCTCCTTATCATGAACATGCTCACAGTCTTTATATCGATACGATTCTGAGTTACGGAATTGTGGGGACCATTTTACTAGTTTTGTCTTCTGTGGCTCCTGTTCGCTTGATGATGGATATGAGTCAGGAGTCGGGGAAACGTCCGATTATTGGTCTTTATCTATCTTTTCTTACAGTGGTTGCTGTACACGGAATCTTTGACTTGGCCCTCTTCTGGATTCAGTCAGGTTTCATTTTCTTGCTAGTTATGTGCAGCATTCCATTGGAACGTCGAACTTTGGTATCGGACATGACGGATTAAGTTTATAAGATTGAAATCTTCTACCTTGAGTAGGAGATTTTTTTATTGGGAAAAATTATTTCTAAATCGAAATAGTTGACAGTTAGAATAATGAGTGTTACAATTACTTTATTCGTTTCGATATCGAAATAAATTGGAGGTGTCATGAAAGATAGTCATTTGCTAGCTCATCATATTCGTTTATTGAATGGGCGGATTTTTCAAAGGTTACTGAGCCAAGACCCTGAAGCTCTTTATCGGAGTGAGCAGGGAAAGATTTTAGCGGTTTTATGGAATAGTGAAACTGGCTGTGCAACTGCGACAGATATTGCTTTGGCGACTGGACTTGCTAATAATACGCTGACGACTATGATAAAAAAGCTAGAGGAACAAAATCTTGTAACTATTAGTCCATGTGGAGAAGATAAGCGTAAGAAGTATTTGGTTTTAACAGAGTTGGGGCAGTCTCAGAAAGAAGTGGGGCATCGTGTCAGTCAGAAATTGGATACGATTTTTTACAAAGGATTTTCAGAGGAAGAAATTCGTCAGTTTGAAGCCTTTCAAGAAAGAATTTTGGCTAATCTGAAAGAGGAGGAAAATGAGGTTTAAAATGGAGCAAATTAGCTGTTTATAAGTAAAGACCACTTTTGACTTTGTTTTTAAACTCTTAGGACAAGGAAACTATGTGGTTAGCTATGGTCAGACTCAGATTGGTGGAGTTGCCTATGTCCAGTATGATATCTTCCGTCTAGAAAACGGGAAAATTGTGGAGCATTGGGACAATAAGGAAGTCATGCCTAAGGTAGAAGACTTGACCAATCGAGGGAAGTTTTAAATTGAGGATACAGAATGATTGAATACAAAAATGTAGCTTTACGCTACACAGAAAAAGATATCTTGAGAGATGTCAATTTACGAATTGAGAATGGCGAGTTTATGGTTTTAGTTGGTCCATCTGGATCAGGTAAGACGACCATGATTAAGATGGTCAACCGCCTCTTGGAACCGACTGATGGAAATATTTATATGGATGGCAAGCGTATCAAAGACTATGATGAGCGTGAACTTCGTCTTTCTACTGGTTATGTTTTACAGGCTATTGCTCTCTTTCCCAATCTAACGGTTGAGGAAAATATTGCCCTGATTCCTGAGATGAAGGGATGGACTAAGGAAGAAATTGCTAAGAAAACTGAGGAGCTTTTGGCTAAGGTTGGCTTACCAGTGGCTGAGTATGGGCATCGTTTGCCTAGTGAATTATCTGGTGGGGAGCAACAGCGGGTTGGTATTGTCCGTGCTATGATTGGTCAGCCTAAGATTCTTCTCATGGATGAACCTTTTTCGGCCTTGGATGCAATTTCGAGAAAACAGTTGCAGGTTTTGACGAAAGAATTGCATAAAGAGTTTGGGATGACAACGATTTTTGTTACCCATGATACGGATGAAGCTCTGAAATTGGCGGACCGTATTGCTGTTTTGCAGGATGGAGAGATTCGTCAGGTGGCGAATCCCGAGACGATTTTAAAAGCTCCTGCAACAGACTTTGTAGCAGACTTGTTTGGAGGTAGTGTTCATGACTAATTTAATTGCAACTTTTCAGGATCGTTTTAGTGATTGGTTGACAGCTCTATCTCAACATTTGCAGTTGTCACTTTTGACCTTGTTGTTGGCTATTTTTATCGCGATTCCCTTGGCTGTTTATCTCCGCTATCATGAGAAGTTGGCCGACTGGGTCTTGCAGATTGCAGGGATTTTCCAGACTATCCCGTCTCTGGCCTTGTTGGGGCTCTTTATCCCCTTGATGGGAATTGGAACCTTGCCGGCTTTAACAGCGCTAGTGATTTATGCGATTTTCCCGATCTTACAAAATACCATCACTGGGTTGAAGGGAATTGATCCAAGTCTGCAAGAGGCTGGGATTGCCTTTGGGATGACTAGGTGGGAGCGCCTCAAGAAGTTTGAAATTCCACTTGCCATGCCTGTCATTATGTCTGGGATTCGCACGGCGGCCGTTTTGATTATCGGTACGGCCACCTTGGCGGCCTTGATTGGTGCAGGGGGACTAGGTTCCTTTATCCTTTTGGGAATTGACCGTAATAATGCCAGTCTGATTTTGATTGGGGCCCTTTCTTCTGCAGTGCTGGCTATTGCCTTTAACTTACTATTAAAAGTGATGGAAAAAGCAAAATTGCGGACGATTTTCTCTGGTTTTGCCTTGGTGACAATATTGCTCGGTCTGTCTTATAGTCCAGCCCTCTTGGCTCAAAAAGAGAAAGAAAATTTGGTGATTGCTGGGAAATTGGGTCCAGAACCAGAAATTTTGGCCAATATGTATAAGTTGCTGATTGAGGAAAATACCAGTATGACTGCGACTATTAAACCGAATTTTGGGAAAACAAGCTTTCTCTATGAAGCTCTGAAAAAAGGCGATATTGACATCTATCCTGAATTTACGGGTACGGTAACTGAAAGTTTGCTTCAACCATCACCAAAAGTGAGTCATGAGCCAGAGCAGGTTTATGATGTAGCGCGTGATGGTATTGCCAAACAGGATCATCTAGCCTATCTCAAACCTATGTCTTATCAAAATACCTACGCTGTAGCTGTTCCGAAAAAGATTGCTCAAGAATATGGTTTGAAGACTATTTCGGACTTGAAAAAAGTGGAAGGACAGTTGAAGGCAGGCTTTACTCTCGAGTTTAATGATCGTGAAGATGGCAATAAGGGCTTGCAATCAATGTATGGTCTCAATCTCAATGTAGCGACCATGGAACCAGCCCTTCGCTATCAGGCGATTCAGTCAGGTGATATTCAAATCACGGATGCCTATTCGACTGATGCGGAGTTGGCGCGTTATGATTTGCAGGTCTTGGAAGATGACAAGCAACTTTTCCCACCTTATCAAGGGGCACCACTCATGAAAGAAGCTCTTCTCAAGAAACATCCTGAGTTGGAAAAAGTTCTCAATAAATTGGCTGGTAAAATTACTGAAAGCCAGATGAGCCAGCTCAACTACCAAGTTGGTGTTGAAGGTAAGTCAGCAGAACAAGTAGCCAAGGAGTTTCTACAAGAACAAGGTTTGTTGAAGAAATAGGTTGAGAAGCTAGACTCAATTTGGTTAAACGACTATATAGAAGAATGCTCAGACAATGTCGTCTGGGCTTTTTTGGTATTAGAGTTACTAAATGTCATTTAAAATGGAAAATAAGAGAAAATTTTCAGGAATTTGCAAATTTAACTGTAAAGACACTTGGCTATTCATAAAATAGGTGTATAATGTGTTGTGAACTACTTAACAAACAAGGATTTTCAGCTCATGTCGACTAAGGCTAGAAATCATGTGTATAGACAGTTCATTATCTAATAGAGCGTTGCGTCCGAAAGTCTATCCAGACACGGCTCTTTAAAAACAAAAGGAGAAGATTATGAAAACAGAACCGATTCATCGTACCAGTATGTGGAAATTTAAGTTAAGTGCTGCCACCATGACTTTGATTCCCGCTGCCGTGGGGATTAACTATGTTGCCAAAGCCTTGGCGGAGGGGTTAAAGTTGCCCGTTTGGCTGGGGTCTTTGGGAACCTTTCTTACCAGCATGTTGGCTGGGCCGGTTGCCGGTGCCATTAGTGGTTTCATCAACAACGTGATCTATGGGCTGACCTTATCGCCAATTTCAACCGTGTATGCGATTACCAGCATCGGAATTGGGATTGCTGTCGGAGTTTTGCACGCCAATGGGTGGTTCTCGTCAGCGCGACGAGTATTTGTTTCTGCTATTATTATTGCCATCGTTTCAGCTGTCATTTCAACGCCACTCAACGTCATCTTTTGGGGTGGTCAGACCGGTATCGCTTGGGGTGACTCATTGTTTGCGGTAATGGTCGCCAATCATGCACCAGTGTGGCTGGCCTCATTTACCGATGAGTTTGTCTTGGATATTTTGGATAAAGTCTGCGTGGCCTACCTGTCATTCTTCATCTATCGTCAGCTGCCGAAGCGGATGGTGCACTTCTTTAGCGATGATAAATGATGACTGATAAAACATTGATTTCTGGAGCGCCACGGGTCAAGCTCAAGTGGTACCAGGTGATCGATCCGATTACTAAGCTCTTGTTCATCTTGGACATGACGTTGTTGAGCTTTGCCAGTATGAATTTATTGCTTCAGGCCGGATTAATTCTTGTCGCAACACTGCTATTGTTATTTTCCAAATTGAGTTCTACCACCTTTAAGGCGCTGGGATTCAGCCTGTTTCTGATTTGCACCATGCTGATCATCCAAGGGTTATTTTACAGTCGGAATCAAACTGTGCTGTTTTCTGTGCTTGGGGTGTCGTTCTACAAAGAAGGCCTGATTTACGCCACCACTCTGGGTTGTCGAGTATTGGTGATTATTTTGACCAGTGGCTTTTTTATGGTGATCACGAGTATTTCAGAAAACGCGGCCTATTTGGAACTGTCCGGATTGTCTTATAAAACCGTCTACGTTCTGATGTCGGTGTGTTATATTTTGCCGGAAATGATGCGCAATATGCGGAAAATCCAGCAGGCACAAAAAGTTCGCGGAACCAATCCGCAAAAAACGTTGATTCAGAAATTAAAGTCAGTCCTGCCGGTTCTAATTCCATTGGTGATTAAGACCTTGGATCAATCGATGACGCGGTCGATTTCTCTCCAACTGAGAGGTTTTGATAATCTTAACCGGACTGTCAGAACCTCCCAGCGCGTGTATCGCCTGTCGCGGACGCTGCACATTGGTCTGACTGGATTGGCAATTTTATTGATTGGGTGGAAGATATGGACGAAGATAAACGGATTGTAATTGAAAATTTGACCACCCGTTATCCGGGTACTGAGCAACCACAACTGCGTCAGATTAACGCGGAGGTTCATACCGGCCAGGTGGTTGGGATTATCGGGAATAGCCACTCCGGCAAATCGACTTTGTGCCGTGTGCTGGCAGGGGTCATTCCCAAAATTGTGTCTGCTGAGATTGAGGGCGATTGGCACATGTTTGGCCAGCGAGTGTCCGACAATTGGCCCGTTTATAATGCCATGAATGGAGTTGTACTGCAAAATCCAGCTGGCCAACTAAGCGGGTTGGCAGACACGGTTGCCGATGAAATCGCTTTTGACTTGATTAATCAGGGAATGGCTGAAGGACTGATTCAAAAACGGGTTGAAGAAGTTGCCACGCAAATGGGGCTGATTGAACAGCTTAATTTGCGTCCCGAGAGCCTTTCCGGTGGTCAGATCCAGCGGTTGGCAATTGCCACGGCGATTGCGGCTAACCCGGCTGTTTTGATTATGGATGATCCGACCAGTCAAATGGATCCCCTTGGCCGCCGACAATTTTTCCAATGGCTGGCCCAAGTCAAAGAGACGACTGTCTTCATTGTCACCAGTGAAATTGACGATTTGTGCGAAGTCGCCGACGTTGTGTGGGTGCTGCATGAGGGTCAAATGGTAGCCCAGGGCAGGCCGGGTGAGGTGTTTAATCATTTGGCAGCTGACTGGCAGATTCCAGCCCCTACAATCCAGCAACTTGCTCAAAAAATGGATTGGCACTTGGCTGATGGCCGGTATCCGGTGAATTACGCTGATCTGAAGGAGGTTCGTTATGTCCACAATTGAACTGAGCCACCTGACGTTCACTTATCCGGAACGGTCCTTTAGCTTGGATGTTGAAGACAAACACTTCGCCGATCCGATGGTGGCGATTGTCGGCCAAAATGGTGCCGGCAAATCAACGCTCTTCAAATTGTTGACGGGCTTGCTGACACCACAAACCGGTGTGATTAAGATCGATGGAGAAAATTTTAATGATCTTAAACCAGTCGAAAAGTTACTGAAGGTTGGGATTACTTTTCAGAATCCTGACGATCAGCTTTTCAACCCGACCGTTCAACGAGAGGTGGAGTGGAATGTCGCGCAGGTCATGGATGACCACGACACGATTACGAGGCGGGCTTTAGCGGCTCTAAAAAGAGTTGGCTTGGATGATAAAACAGCTGAAAGTCCATATGACCTGTCATTGTCGGAACGCAAGCTGTTGAGCGTTGCCACAGTTTTGGCAGTGGATCCGGCGATTTATTTATTTGATGAGCCGATGATGTCGCTTGATTGGGAAAGCCGGCGCAAGTTGACCGCAATTTTCCATCAGTTGGCTGATTCGGGCCACCAAGTTGTGACCATCACCCATGACATGGATTGGGTCGCCGCCGAGTTTGAGTCGGTGTATGTTATGGAACACGGGAAGTTTGGCTTCGCCGGCAGTCCACGGGAATTGTTCAGCAATCACGAACTTGTCCAGCGAGTGGGGTTACTGCCACCGCGGATTATGGACATAGCGGAGTCGCTGGGTGATTCACAGACATATTTATCGGTTAATGATTATTGCCAGAAAAATCGAGATGTATAGAAAAAGTCACCTCTGCGGGTTTTCCAGGTTGAAGGATTAACTTCAGCTTCTGGCAAGAACTCACATGGGTGACTTTTGTGTTTAATAACGTTTCATGATCATCGGGTGCTTCCTCAGATCATTCGGTTTGATTTTACTTTGTTTCATGGTCATAATCATATACCATTTCTTTTGGATTTTTTGTTTGACTAATACAAAATAGGTCTTCATAGGTCTTTGCATTTTTAGCGCCCATTAGGATCATCAGTATAATTTTCTGAATTAGGAGACTGTCCCATCACTATTCGAACTTCGTCTCCCAACTTACGCTGTTCCCATTCAATGGGGTAGGGCAAATCCTCATGACAGCCGTTTACCGTGAACAGTGGATATTCTGGGCAGCTACCAATGTCTTTTCAATCTATCTCTGGTGGGGAGAAAGCCTGCAAATTCAAGGGAAATATCTAATTTATCTCATTAACAGTCTAGTTGGTTGGTACCAGTGGAGCAAGGCAGCTAAGCAGAATACGGATTTACCTAACTAGGAAAAGATGTTTTAGGTTTTGGGATAAAACAGATAGAGTTGATAATAAAGGATTTTATATTATGAAAAAGAGGATTGGCGTATCCTCTTTTCTTGTTGAAAAGATAAAAAACTCAGTAACCTAGAAATAAGGTAACTGAGTTCTACTCTGTATTCAATTTTTAGGAATGAGAAGGTCTAGATAAAATTGGACAACTTCCTGGTCTGTAAAATCTTGTCCTTTTTTGAGCCACCAGGTTAATGTCTCGATAAAGTTGGACACGACCAAGTGTTGGAGATAAGAGGCAGGCAGACTGGGGTGAGCTTCTTTTAAATCATCAGCCATCACGGAATAGATATGGTGTTCTAGCTCTCTCTGGAGTTGACGGAGGAAGTAGTCATTTTTGGAAAATAGCAGACTGGTGATATGGTCTTGGTTTTTCTGAAAATGGAGATAGAGGTGGGCGAGGTAGTCCTCGGTTGAAATGGATTGCTCTCTTTCAAAGAGGTGATGGAAGAGGTAGCGACAAAGTTCGTCCAGAAGTAGTTCCTTGCTCTCATAGTGACAGTAAAAGGTGGAACGTCCCACATCTGCGAGGTCAATGATATCCTGAACTGTAGTGGATTCGTAGCCCTTATCGTTCAAAAGTTGTAGAAAAGCTTGATAGATGGCTTTTTTTGTTTTGCTGATACGGCGGTCAATGGTAGTCATATGGACACTTGGGGCAAATTGTTCAGAACTGAATAAAGCTGACATTTTGCTTCTATCCTTTCTTTGAGTTTTAGTGGATAATGATAATGAACAAGGTGTTCATAAATCTATTATAACAAAGGAATGAGAAAGATGAAGGCAAAATATACTGTTTGGGCAGCTTTTTTCTTAAATTTAAGCTATGCTATTGTTGAGTTTATCGCAGGAGGAATCTTCGGTTCGAGTGCTGTTCTTGCTGATTCTGTCCATGACTTGGGAGATGCTATAGCTATTGGCATATCGGCCTTTTTAGAAACAATCTCAAATAGAGAAGAAGATAGGCAGTACACCTTGGGTTACAAGCGATTTAGTCTTTTAGGGGCCCTAGTGACTGCTGTGATTCTTATCACAGGATCCATCCTAGTGATTTTGGAAAATATAACTAAACTTTTTAATCCACAGCCCGTTAATGATGAAGGTATCCTCTGGCTAGGAATTATTGCAGTCAGTATCAATGTGCTAGCTAGTCTAGTAGTTCGCAAGGGAAAGACAAAGAACGAGTCAATTCTCAGCCTGCACTTTTTTGAAGATACACTTGGTTGGTTGGCTGTCATTCTAATGGCTATTATCCTCCGATTTACAGATTGGTATATCCTTGATCCACTCTTATCTCTTGTCATTTCTATCTTCATTCTAACAAAAGCTATTCCACGTTTTTGGTCTACACTCAAGATTTTCTTGGATGCTGTGCCAGAAGGACTAGAGACAGGTAATTTGGAGAAGGATTTGGAGGCTCTGCCCAATGTCAAAAGTGTCAATCAACTTAGCATTTGGTCCATGGATGGTCTGGAAAATAATGCCATTGTCCATCTCTGTTTAGAAGATTGGGATCAGATGACGGAAACAAAGAGTCAAGTACGTCAGCTCTTAGAAGAAAGAGGTGTGCAGAATATTACCATCGAAGTGGACACCAGTCAAAGCAATCATGCGCAACATAAGCGAAAGGTAACAGCTTTAGAGCAGCCCCACGGGCATCAACATTAGAAAAGAGGTTGGGGGAAAGTCTTTAAAAGTAAAAAGCGCATAGTGTCAGGCATTGAAAATATGATACTATGCGTTTTATTGTGAGGATATTTAATTCATTTTATCTTGAAATTTAGTTTTTGCCTAGATTCTAATATCTGAATCATTCCTTGTACTCTCTCTCAATGTCAGTCTGGTTCCCAGCATGGTCAGGCTAGGGATTTTGCGACCGTGGAGTACTTCCTTATTAAGAATATCCATACCTGCCCGGCCCATTTCCTCGGTATAGACCGTGATGCTAGAAAGGGGTGGATAGACCTGCTTGGTCAGACTAGTGTCGTTAAAGGAAATGAGGCTGACGCGGTCTGGTAGGCTGATTCCAGCTTCTTGGAGGGCACGGAGGGCACCGATGGCTAAACTATCGCTGGCTGCGAAAAAGGCTGGCGGGAGTTGGTCTCCTAAGTTCTGAATGGCCTCCTTCATCAGGTCATAACCAGACTGAGCAGTAAAGCTTCCTTGAAAGACCAGTTCATCATGATAGATTCCTTTTGTTTGACTGTAGTTCTTAAAGTTTTCCAGACGCTTGTCCTGAATGATTTCTTCTTGATCAGTTGTTTCTTCAAGACCTGTTAGAATCCCAATGCGATTCAACCCTTGACTGAGGAAATAATCGACAACCTGTTTCATAGCAGTGTAAAAGTCCGTAATAATGCAGGTATGTCCCAGGGAAAGTGTATCACTGTCTAGAAAGACCAGGGGTTTTTGGTATTCCTCAAAGGCAGAAATCTGAGCTTGGCTAAATTTTCCGATGCAGAGAATCCCAATCACTTCCTCGCTTAGGGTAAAAGGGTGGTCATTAAAATAGCGCAAGATATCGTAGTCCAACTCTTGGGCTCTTTTTTCAATACCCAAGCGAATCTGGTAGTAGTAGAGGTCGTCCAGCTCCCCTTGTTCGCTGACCCATTGGATAATGGCAATCTTTTGCTTGGGCTTGTGGGACTCGCCTGTCTTGAGGTGCTTGGTGTAGCCCAGCTCTTCAGCAACAGTTAAAATACGGTGTCTTGTTTCTTCTGTAACAGATAGGCTCTGGTCGCGGTTGAGGACACGGGAAACGGTCGCGATAGAGACAGAGGCTAGCTGTGCAATGTCTTTTAAAGTAGCCATAAATCCTCCTTGATTAGATTAGTATATCATATTTTTCTGTATTTTACTGATAGTTTAGTAAAAGTTTAGTAAAAAGGATTGACCTTGGGAAATCCCTTGGATACAATAGAAGAAAACGATTACACGTTAAGGTGACTTAACGGACAGTAAAAGGAGAAATCATATGACACAACATCTTACTGCTGAAGCTCTTCGTAAAGACTTTCTTGCTGTTTTTGGTCAAGAAGCAGACCAAACCTTCTTTTCACCAGGCCGTATCAATCTGATTGGTGAACACACGGACTACAACGGTGGGCACGTTTTTCCAGCTGCTATTTCCTTGGGAACTTACGGTGCAGCTCGCAAGCGTGACGACCAAGTCTTACGTTTCTACTCAGCTAACTTTGAGGACAAGGGCATTATCGAAGTGCCTCTCGCTGATCTCAAGTTTGAAAAAGAGCATAACTGGACCAACTATCCAAAAGGAGTTCTTCATTTCTTGCAAGAAGCTGGGCACGTGATTGACAAAGGTTTTGATTTTTATGTTTATGGGAATATCCCAAATGGTGCTGGCTTGTCTTCTTCAGCATCCTTGGAACTTTTGACAGGAGTCGTGGCAGAGCATCTCTTTGATTTAAAATTAGAGCGTCTCGATTTGGTTAAAATTGGAAAACAAACAGAAAATAACTTTATCGGAGTCAACTCTGGTATCATGGACCAATTTGCTATTGGTATGGGGGCTGATCAACGTGCTATTTACCTTGATACCAACAACTTAGAGTATGATTTGGTACCACTTGATTTGAAGGACAATGTCGTTGTTATCATGAACACTAACAAACGCCGTGAATTGGCGGATTCTAAATACAATGAACGTCGTGCTGAGTGTGAAAAAGCAGTGGAAGAATTGCAAGTTGCTTTAGATATTCAGACCTTGGGTGAATTGGATGAGTGGGCCTTTGACCAATACAGCTATCTGATTAAAGATGAAAATCGTTTGAAACGTGCTCGCCATGCTGTGCTTGAAAACCAACGTACCCTCAAAGCTCAAGTAGCCCTTCAAGCAGGAGATTTGGAAACATTTGGTCGTTTGATGAATGCGTCACACGTTTCTCTGGAGCATGACTATGAAGTAACTGGTTTGGAATTGGATACTCTTGTTCACACAGCTTGGACACAAGAAGGTGTTCTCGGTGCTCGTATGACAGGGGCAGGTTTTGGTGGATGTGCCATTGCCTTGGTGCAAAAAGATGCTGTTGATGCCTTTAAGGAAGCTGTTGGCAAACACTACGAGGAAGTAGTTAGCTACGCTCCAAGCTTCTATATCGCTGAAGTTGCAGGTGGCACTCGCGTCCTTGACTAGTCAAAAGGAGGCTCTATAGTGACCTTAGTAGATAAATTTGTAACACATGTCATTTCCGAAAGTTCATTTGAGGAAATGGATCGAATCTACCTGACCAATCGTGTCTTGGCACGAGTGGGAGATGGTGTTTTGGAAGTTGAGACGGATCTGGATAAATTGATTGACCTCAAGGACCAGCTGGTTGAGGAAGCCGTTCGATTAGAGACGATTGAAGATAGTCAGACTGCGCGTGAAATCCTCGGTACTGAACTGATGGATTTGGTAACTCCTTGTCCGAGTCAGGTCAATCGTAACTTCTGGTCAACCTATGCCCACTCTCCTGAGCAAGCGATAGCGGATTTTTACCAACTCAGTCAGAAAAATGACTACATCAAACTCAAGGCTATTGCTAAAAATATTGCTTATCGTGTACCGTCTGACTACGGTGAACTTGAAATTACCATCAATCTCTCTAAGCCTGAAAAAGATCCGAAAGAGATTGCAGCAGCCAAGTTGGTGCAAACTAGCAATTATCCTCAGTGTCAACTTTGTCTAGAGAATGAAGGCTACCATGGTCGGGTCAACCACCCAGCCCGTAGCAATCACCGGATTATCCGTTTTGAAATGGCTGGTCAGGAGTGGGGCTTCCAGTATTCGCCCTATGCTTATTTTAACGAGCACTGTATCTTTTTAGATGGCCAGCATCGTCCCATGGTTATCAGCCGTCAGAGCTTTGAGCGTCTGCTGGCTATCGTAGAGCAGTTTCCAGGATATTTTGTTGGATCTAATGCCGATTTGCCGATTGTTGGGGGCTCTATTCTAACTCATGATCATTATCAGGGAGGCCGTCACGTCTTTCCGATGGAATTGGCTCCCTTGCAAAAGACTTTTCAATTTGCAGGTTTTGAGCAGGTCAAGGCTGGGATTGTCAAGTGGCCAATGTCAGTGTTGCGTTTGACTTCGGATTCCAAAGAGAATTTGATCAATTTAGCTGACAAGATTTTGCAGGAATGGCGCCAGTATTCAGATCCTACAGTGCAGATTTTGGCAGAAAATAATGGAACACCACATCACACCATCACACCCATTGCCCGCAAACGAGATGGTCAGTTTGAGTTGGACTTAGTCTTGCGAGACAATCAGACTTCAGCAGAACATCCTGATGGCATCTATCATCCCCACAAGGATGTCCAACATATCAAGAAGGAAAATATCGGCTTGATTGAGGTCATGGGCTTGGCAATCTTGCCACCACGTCTGAAAGAAGAAGTGGAGCAAGTCGCTAGCTATCTTGTAGGAGAAGCTGTTACAGTTGCCTCTTATCATCAAGAGTGGGCAGATCAACTCAAAGTCCAACATCCAGATCTAACGGATAAAGAAAAAGCCCTTAAAATCGTCCAGGACTCTGTGGGTACTATCTTTGCGCGTGTACTTGAGGATGCAGGGGTTTACAAGCAGACGGAACAAGGGCAGACAGCCTTTATGCGCTTTGTGGAACAGGTCGGAATTTTGCCAGACTAGGTGCTTTCTCCTTGCACAGTCCTATAAAAAGTAGTATCATAGTGTCGTTTGAAATATCAGGAGGAAACGATGAAAGACTTTCATTTTGACGCTATATCTGCCTTTGAAAATTACGAAATTGAACAAATGAGAGATGGTCACGTTGTGGTGACGACAAAAGTAGTGGACTCGTCGCTCAACTACTATGGCAATGCCCATGGTGGCTATCTCTTTACCCTTTGCGACCAGATCAGCGGTTTGGTGGTCATATCTTTGGGGCTTGATGGAGTGACACTCCAATCCTCTATCAACTACCTTAAAGCAGGAAAACTCGACGACGTGTTGACCATTAAAGGAGAATGTGTCCATCAAGGTCGCACAACCTGTGTCGTGGATGTCGATATCACCAATCAAGAAGGCAGAAATGTCTGTAAAGCCACCTTTACCATGTTTATCACAGGCCAGAGGTCAGAAGAAAGACAGGTAAGGATATAAAGAAAGGTGAGTGGGATAAATTTATCTCACTCATTTTTAATTTATGAGATATGTTAGAAGGAAATATAAAAGAGAGTGATGAAATACAAATGTAATAGGTACATATTGTGGTATACTAGTTATAGTAGATTTTAATTGCTTATATCGAGTGAATTCTCATATTAGTGAGGAATTTTTAAATGGAATTACACTTTAATTTAGAATTAGTAGAAACCTATAAAAGTAATAGCCAAAAGGCACGTATCTTAACGGAGGATTGGGTTTATCGTCAGTCTTATTGCCCTAATTGTGGGAACAATCCCTTAAATCATTTTGAAAATAATCGGCCTGTAGCAGATTTTTACTGTAATCATTGTAGTGAGGAGTTTGAACTGAAGAGCAAAAAAGGAAATTTTTCATCAACAATCAATGATGGTGCTTATGCAACCATGATGGAGCGTGTTCAGGCAGATAATAATCCTAATTTCTTTTTTTAACTTATACAAAAAATTTTGAAGTAAATAATTTTCTTGTCCTTCCAAAGCAATTTGTTACACCGAAATCAATTATTCAAAGGAAGCCACTTGCGCCAACTGCTAGACGAGCAGGTTGGATTGGTTGTAACATTGATTTATCACAAGTACCTTCTAAAGGAAGAATATTTCTTGTGAAAAATGGACAAGTTAGAGATCCAGAAAAAGTTACAAAAGAATTTAAGCAAAGTTTATTTTTAAGGAAGAACTCTCTTTCAGTAAGAGGTTGGACAATAGAAATTCTAAATTGTATAGATAAGATAGATGGTTTAGAATTTACCCTTGAAGATATGTACCGTTTTGAAAGTGACTTAAAAAATATCTTTGTTAAGAACAATCATATCAAAGAAAAGATTAGGCAACAGCTTCAAATATTAAGAGACAAAGAAATAATAGAATTTAAAGGTAGAGGAAAGTATCGGAAATTATGAAAACGAAACAACTTGTTGCATCAGAAGAGGTGTATGATTTCTTAAAAGTTATCTGGCCTGATTATGAAACAGAGAGTAATTATGAAAACTTAAGTTTGATGGTTTATACTTTATCAGACCCTGACTGTGTGAAATGGATATCTGCAAATATAGAATTTGGTGATGAGGAACAACTTTCTTTGTTGAATAAAAAATATAGCTGGGAATATGGAGATGAATTGCCAGAGTGGTTGGAAAGTCCCAAACATAGATTATTGTTAATAAGTGAGTTATTGGAGAGAAACTTAAGATGAAAAAGTATACTATAGAAATTACTGAAACTCTAACCCGTTTAGTGAGTATAGAAGCTGAAGATAAGTATGAAGCTGAACGTATTGTAAGAGAAAAGTATAAGAATGGTGAAATAGTTCTTGATGCAGATGATTTTCAGGACTATGATACTAGCATATATGAGTAGATAGATGTTTTTATTTTGTCAAACAAAAAAGAGGCTCACACCTCTTTTTCTTATTTTTTCTTCCTGTTTAGGACGGCATTGAGGACAATGGCCAGTAGGCTAGCTACAACGATTCCGTTTGAGAAGAACATTTGGAAGGCTGTCGGCATGCTGACAAAGAGATTACTGTTATTGAGTCCGACACCTGCAGCGATTGATACTGCTGCGATAAGGAAGTTATGTTCATTGTTAGCAAAGTCAACACGAGCGAGGATTTGCATCCCTTGAATAGACACAAAACCAAACATTACCAGCATGGCACCACCGAGGACAGGGCTTGGAATGATTTGAGCAAGGGCACCAAACTTAGGAAGGAGTCCAAGGAGAACCAGGAAACCAGCTGCGTAGTAGATTGGCAGGCGAGTCTTGATACCTGACAATTTAACCAAACCAACGTTTTGTGAAAATCCTGTGTAAGGGAAGGTGTTAAAGATTCCTCCGAGAAGTACGGCCAAACCTTCTGCGCGGTAACCGTTGCGAAGGCGCGTGCTGTCGATTGGATCTTTTGTGATATCAGACAAGGCCAGATAAACACCAGTAGACTCAACCATAGACACCGTTGCGATGATACACATCATGACAATAGATGAGATTTCAAAGGTTGGCATCCCAAAGTAGAGTGGAGTTGGGACATGGACAAGTGGTGCTGCCGCAACAGGAGAGAAATCAACCAAGCCCATGCTAGCAGCAATGGCAGTTCCAACAACCAGGCCAATCAAAATAGAGATAGACTTGATAAATCCTTTGGTAAAGATGTTAATCAAGAGGATAATCAGAACAGTGATAGCTGCAAGCAAGAGACTTTGACCAGTTGGCTCTGGAACGTTATTTCCCATATTTCCAATAGCGACAGGAATCAAGGTTAATCCAATTGTTGTGATAACAGATCCTGTTACGATAGATGGGAAGAGATTGGCTACTTTTGAGAAGATGCCTGAAACAAGAACAACGTAAATCCCTGATGCGATAAGGGCACCAAACATAGCGCCACTACCATGGCTTTGCCCAATCATAATCAAGGGAGCGACGGATTGGAAGGCCACTCCAAGAACGACTGGTAGTCCAATTCCAAAGTATTTGTTGAGTTGGAGTTGGAGGAAGGTTGCCACCCCACACATAAAGATATCTGTAGAAATCAGGTAGGTCAACTGCTCAGCTGAATAGCCAAGGGCTGTCGCAATCATGATAGGAACCAGGATGGATCCTGAGTACATGGCTAGTAAGTGCTGCAAGCCAAGAACGGCTGCTTGCGAGTGTTTTTCTTGAGTTTGCATTAGAGATCTGCCTCCTTAAAAATAACTTGACCATTTTCAAAACGATCCAAACGAGCGAGTGATAGGACGGGGTAGCCTGCTTTTTCAAGCAAATCACGGCCATCTTGGAAAGATTTTTCAATTACAATACCGATAGCTTCGACTGTTGATCCAGCTTGTTCGATGATTTGAATCAAGCCTTTAGCAGCTTGGCCATTAGCAAGGAAATCGTCGATAATCAAGACATTGTCCTCAGGTGAGAGGAATTTTCCAGCGATAGAAACGGTGCTTGTTACCTGCTTGGTAAAGGAGTAAACTTCAGCAGTTAAGATGCCTTCGTTCATAGTGATGTTCTTAGCTTTTTTGGCGAAAATCATGGGAACGTTTAAGGCTTCAGCTGTAAAAACGGCTGGGGCAATACCCGACGCTTCAATGGTCACGACTTTGGTAATACCAGCAGAAGTGAATTTTTCCGCAAAAACCTTACCAATCTCTCTCATCAAGCTAAAGTCAACTTGGTGGGTTAAAAAGGAATCTACTTTGAGAATGTTGTCACCCAAGATATGTCCATCCTTGAGGATGCGCTCTTCTAATAATTTCATAAGACCTCCTAAAGTCTAAAAGCCAATTCATTTGCTTGTTTCAGATTTTTATCCAGTAAAAACTGATAGAAAAAAGACCTACTTAATCTCTAAGTAAGTCCCCAAAATAGGCATGGCAAAAAAGACCATCCCCTCAAGCTGACTTACTTATTGTTAGGTGTTCCGGCACCTTGTAGAAACGTCGTGCCAATTCACGACATAAACAAGTAAAACGATATTCAATTTTAAATAGGCTTGAGCCAATGTTTTTATTTTACACTAAATAACTTTAGAAATCAAATGTTTTGTTAGTGTTTTGGTTTAAAAAACGAACAAATATAATAAAAATGGGCAAAAATTAACTTATTGGCTAACATTTAGAAGGTTTTTCCATCATAAAAGGGCATATTATTAGGTTTTTAAACACCTGACAATATGCCTCTTTCTAACTTTAAAGACTTTTTCCCAATCTTTATTATTCTACTCGCTAAATCTTAAAAAATAGCCATCTGGATCTAGAACTGCAAATTCATGGGGATATATAAAGCTATCTCCTACTCGAAATTCTCTTTTTGTCAGGGGACGATGGATAGGATAGTCAGCTTCCAGCAGTTTTTGGTGGAGCTGAGGAACATCTGCAATGCCAAAGGAAATATTGACACCGCGCCCGAAAGGATAGGTCAGCTGAGCTAATTCTTCTGCGCTGCCTTCTTCTAGCATAAGTTGGCAGTCTTCAAGCGAGAGGAAGAGAAATTTCTCCTCGGGGCGCTCGTATTCGACAGAGAATCCTAGCAGGTCGCAGTAGAAGTGGCGTGATTTTTCGATGTCAGATACTACAAATTCAGGAATGAGAGCTTGATAGTCCATTCGCTTTCTCCTTAGAGTTCAATCTCCATGACAATGGGTGTGTGGTCTTGGCGAGCTCCTGAGTCAATCATATCAGATTTAGTGACCTTGTCTGCGAGACGGTTACTTGTGAGCCAGTAGTCGATTCTCCAGCCTGTATTGTTGATTTTAGAAGTCTTGCTGCGCTGTGCCCACCAAGTGTAGCGTTCTGGAACATCGCCGTGAATGTGGCGGAAGGTATCAGTAAATCCAGTTGCCAAAAGGTTGGTAAATCCAGCACGCTCCTCGTCGGTAAATCCTGGTGAACGACGGTTGCTGGCAGGATTTGCAAGGTCGATTTCATTGTGGGCTACATTGTAGTCACCGGTCGCCAGGACTGGTTTTTCTTTGTCTAGTTGAGCCAAGTACTCAGCATATTTGACATCCCAGACTTGACGTTCTTCCAAGCGTTTGAGACCATCACCAGCATTTGGTGTGTAAACCTGGGTCACGAAAAATTCATCAAATTCTAGAGTGATGATACGACCTTCCAAGTCCATGGTAGAAGGGGCACCGATTTCTGGGAAAGTGACAGTGGGTGTAAGTTCTTTTTTATAAAGGAACATGGTTCCAGCATAGCCTTTACGGGCAGGTTCTTGGGAAGAGCGCCACGTGTTTGCGTAGCCTGGGAAGAGTTCTTCTAAAATTTCCAAGTGTTTCTTTGTAGGACCCTTGGCAGAAAGCTTGGTTTCTTGGATAGCAATGACATCAGCATTTTCAGCGACCAAGGTTTGTAGGACTTCTTGGGACAATTTTGCACGAGCTGAGTCACTAGTTAGGGCAGCATTGAGGGAATCAATATTCCATGAGATGAGTTTCATAAAGTTACCTTTTTCATTCAGATTATAGATTTTATTATACCAAAAAAAGGTCTATTTCCCCAACGTATGGTTTGAAAAATCCCCCTCTTTCGTTTATAATGAAGAATGATCTTATGAAAGGGAGTGAAAATAAATGAAATTTTACTCATATGACTATGTGCTAAGCCAAATCAGTCAGCAAAATGGCATCATGATTGGCTTTGGGATTGTTCTCCTAGCTATCACAGGTTTTTTTGCTTTTAAGGCTTATCGTGATAAAAAGGGGACTAAGTTTCGGGAATTGGTCATGATTTTGGCCTTGACCTTGGTGGCCATGCTTTTGGTGACAATTTCAAAATACCAGACCAATCAAGCCTCTAACAACCAATTTCAAACCTCCCTTCATTTTATAGAGGTTGTTTCCAAAGACTTGGGAGTAGATAAATCAGAAGTTTACGTCAATACTTCTGCAATCATTGATGGAGCGCTAATCAAGGTAGGTTCAAATGTCTACCGCGCCATGAACGGGAACCAACCAGACAAGTATCTTTTAGAGAAAATAGAATTGCATCAAACAGATGCTATTGAATTGGTGGAGGTAAACAAATGACGCTCAACTATATGGAAATTTTAATCAAACTGGCCTTGGGTCTCTTCTCGCTGGTTTTTGTTATTAATGTGACAGGAAAGGGGAATCTAGCACCTAACTCTGCGACAGACCAAATTCAGAACTATGTTCTTGGTGGTATCATCGGTGGGGTGATTTACAATAGTTCTATCAGTATTCTCCAGTATGCAGTGATTCTGATGATGTGGACGATTTTGGTTTTGACACTCAAATGGCTCAATAACAATGTTCGTTTTGTCAAACGCTTGATTGATGGGAAACCAACTCTTCTTATCAAAAACGGGAAGATTGACCCAGAAGCCTGTCGTTCAGTTGGCTTGTCTGCAGCGGATGTAGCCCTCAAACTTCGTAGCCAAGGGATTTTCCAGATGAAGCAAGTTAAACGAGCTGTGCAGGAGCAAAATGGCCAACTCATCGTGGTCCAAATGGGAGATGAAAATCCTAAGTATCCAGTTGTGACTGACGGTGTGATTCAAGTCGATGTTTTGGAGTCGATTGGTCGTAGCGAAGACTGGTTGCTTGACAATCTCAGTAAGCAAGGGCATGACAATGTAGCTAACATCTTTATCGCTGAGTATGACAAGGGTGCTGTTACAGTCGTAACCTATGAATAAGAAAAGCCTGGGGTCTTGTACTCTTCAAAAATCAAATTCAAACTGCGCCAACGTCGCCTTGCCGTACTCAAGTACAGCCTGCGGCTAGTTTCCTAGTTTGCTCTTTGATTTTCATTGAGTATTGGCCTCAGGTTTCCATTTGCAATCAGAAAGGGATTTTATGTCCATTATTCAAAAACTTTGGTGGTTTTTCAAGTTAGAAAAGCGCCGTTATCTAGTCGGAATTGTGGCTTTGGTCTTGGTTTCCGTACTCAATCTCATTCCACCTATGGTTATGGGGCGGGTTATTGATGCTATCACATCGGGACAATTAACCCAACATGATCTCCTTCTTGACCTATTTTACTTGCTTCTTGCAGCCTTTGGTATGTACTATCTGCGCTATGTTTGGCGTATGTATATCCTCGGGACTTCCTACCGTCTGGGACAGATTATGCGCTCTCGCTTATTTGAGCATTTCACAAAAATGTCTCCAGCCTTTTATCAAACCTATCGGACGGGGGATCTGATGGCACACGCAACCAATGATATCAATGCCTTGACTCGTCTAGCAGGTGGTGGGGTCATGTCTGCGGTTGATGCTTCTATCACGGCTTTGGTGACTTTGCTGACCATGCTCTTTAGCATTTCGTGGCAAATGACCCTAGTTGCCATTTTACCCTTACCTTTCATGGCTTATGCGACCAGTCGTCTAGGTAGAAAGACCCACAAGGCTTTTGGTGAATCGCAGGCTGCCTTTTCTGAACTCAATAACAAGGTGCAGGAGTCTGTATCAGGTATTAAAGTGACCAAGTCTTTCGGGTATCAGGCGGACGAGTTGAAGTCTTTCCAGGCAGTCAATGAATTGACCTTCCAAAAGAACCTCCAAACCATGAAATACGATAGTCTCTTTGACCCCATGGTTCTCTTATTTGTTGGTTCCTCCTATGTTTTAACGCTCTTGGTAGGCTCTTTGATGGTTCAGGAGGGGCAGATTACCGTTGGGAATCTGGTCACCTTTATCAGCTACTTGGATATGTTGGTTTGGCCTCTTATGGCCATCGGCTTCCTCTTTAATATTACTCAGCGAGGGAAGGTTTCTTACCAGCGGATTGAGGAACTTTTGTCTCAGGAATCACCTGTACAAGACCCCGAGTTTCCTCTAGACAGTATTGAAAATGGGCGCTTGCAGTATGCCATTGATAGCTTTGCCTTTGAAAATGAGGAAACACTGACAAATGTTCACTTTAGTTTGGAAAAAGGGCAAACTCTGGGCTTGGTTGGGCAGACAGGTTCTGGGAAAACATCTTTGATCAAGCTCCTCTTGCGTGAATACGATGTGGATAAGGGTGCTATTTACCTAAACGGTCACGATATTCGCGATTATCGTTTGACAGACCTTCGCAGTCTCATGGGCTACGTCCCTCAGGACCAGTTCCTCTTTGCGACTTCTATCTTAGACAATATCCGCTTTGGCAATCCTAACTTGCCCCTTTCAGCGGTCGAGGAAGCGACTAAGCTAGCCCAAGTTTACCAAGACATTGTAGCCATGCCTCAGGGATTTGATACCTTGATTGGTGAAAAGGGAGTCAGTCTTTCTGGTGGTCAAAAGCAACGTCTGGCCATGAGTCGGGCTATGATTTTAGACCCTGATATCTTGGTTTTGGATGATTCTTTGTCAGCCGTGGATGCCAAGACAGAGTATGCGATTATCGACAACCTCAAGGAGACGCGAAAGGACAAGACAACCATTATTACGGCTCATCGCCTGAGTGCAGTTGTCCATGCAGATTTGATTTTAGTCCTGCAAAATGGTCAAATCATCGAACGAGGCAGGCACGAAGACTTGCTAGCTTTGGATGGCTGGTATGCCCAAACCTACCAGTCTCAGCAGCTGGAAATGAAGGGAGAAGAAGATGCAGAATAAGAAAGAACAATGGACTGTATTGAAGCGCTTGATGTCCTATCTCAAGCCTTATGGGGTCCTTACCTTTTTGGCACTCAGTTTTCTACTAGCGACGACGGTCATTAAAAGTGTCATTCCCCTTGTGGCCTCCCACTTTATCGACCAGTATCTCAGCAATCTAAACCAATTCGCTGTGACCGTTTTGCTGGTCTACTATGGTCTTTATATCCTACAAACTCTGGTCCAGTATGTCGGCAATCTTCTCTTTGCGCGCGTGTCTTACAGTATTGTTAGGGATATTCGTCGGGATGCCTTTGCCAATATGGAGAAGCTGGGCATGTCTTATTTTGACAAGACGCCAGCAGGCTCCATTGTCTCTCGTTTGACAAATGACACCGAGACTATCAGTGATATGTTTTCGGGGATTTTATCTAGCTTTATCTCAGCAGTTTTTATCTTTCTGACAACGCTTTATACTATGTTGGTGTTGGATTTTCGTTTAACAGTTTTAGTCTTGCTCTTTCTCCCCTTGATTTTCCTTTTGGTCAATCTCTATCGGAAAAAATCAGTGAAAATCATTGAGAAAACCAGAAGTCTCTTGTCAGATATCAATAGCAAGCTGGCTGAAAACATCGAGGGAATCAGGATTATCCAGGCCTTTAATCAAGAGAAGCGCCTGCAGGCAGAATTTGATGAAATCAACCAAGAACACTTGGTCTATGCCAACCGTTCTGTAGCCTTGGATGCCCTCTTTTTGCGCCCTGCCATGAGTTTGCTGAAACTCCTAGGATATGCAGTTTTAATGGCCTATTTTGGCTATCGTGGCCTTTATCTGGGAATAACAGCAGGGACCATGTATGCCTTTATTCAGTATATCAACCGCCTTTTTGACCCCTTGATTGAAGTGACGCAAAATTTTTCGACCCTTCAAACGTCTATGGTGTCTGCAGGTCGTGTCTTTGCCTTGATTGATGAGAGGACCTATGAGCCTCTTCAAGAAAATGGACAGGCCGAGATCAAAGAAGGCAATATCCGTTTTGAACATGTATGTTTCTCTTATGATGGCAAACATCCGATTCTGGATGACATTTCTTTCTCTGTTAACAGGGGTGAAACCATTGCTTTTGTGGGTCATACAGGTTCAGGGAAATCGTCTATTATCAATGTTCTCATGCGCTTTTATGAATTTCAGTCAGGGCGAGTTCTCTTGGATGATGTGGATATCCGGGACTACAGTCAGGAAGAGCTGAGAAAAAACATCGGTCTAGTCTTGCAGGATCCCTTCCTCTATCATGGGACCATTAAGTCCAATATCGCCATGTACCAAGAAATCAGTGATGAGCAGGTACAGGCTGCAGCTAGCTTCGTGGATGCAGATTCCTTTATTCAAGATCTTCCTCAGGGGTATAACTCCCCTGTGTCTGAGCGTGGTTCGAGCTTCTCTACTGGTCAACGCCAGCTTCTTGCCTTTGCTAGAACAGTCGCCAGTCAGCCTAAAATTCTGATTTTGGATGAAGCGACAGCCAATATTGACTCTGAAACAGAAAGTCTGGTTCAAGCTTCTCTGGCTAAGATGAGACAGGGACGGACAACCATTGCCATCGCCCACCGTCTTTCTACCATCCAAGATGCCAACTGCATCTATGTCTTGGACAAGGGGCGCATTATCGAGAGTGGAACCCATGAGGAACTCTTGGCTCTAGGAGGAACCTATCACAAGATGTATAGCTTGCAAGCAGGGGCCATGGTCTAATACTCGTTGATTTTCATTGAGCATAAGAAGGAAATCCTTCAAATTACAGATTTCTTTCACCGCCTTTTCCATTTTGTGGTATAATGAAAAATGTTGACAAATAGTATAGTAAAAACAAAGGAGAAACAGCATGCTGAAATGGGAAGACTTGCCCGTGGAAATGAAATCAAGCGAGGTTGAGTCTTACTACCAGCTTGTCTCTAAAAGGAAGGGTTCGCTGATTTTTAAGCGTTGCTTGGACTGGGTTCTGGCCTTGGTCTTGCTGGTTCTGACCTCTCCCATCTTTCTCATCTTGAGCATTTGGATCAAGTTGGATAGCAAGGGGCCAGTGATTTACAAGCAAGAGCGCGTGACCCAGTACAACCGTCGGTTCAAGATTTGGAAGTTCCGTACCATGGTGACGGATGCGGATAAAAAAGGAAGTCTGGTGACTTCTGCTAACGATAGCCGTATTACCAAGGTTGGGAATTTTATCCGCCGTGTGCGCTTGGATGAACTGCCTCAGCTGGTCAATGTCCTTAAAGGCGAAATGTCCTTTGTCGGTACACGACCTGAAGTGCCACGCTACACAGAGCAGTATAGCCCTGAAATGATGGCAACCTTGCTTTTGCCAGCAGGGATTACCTCTCCAGCCAGCATCAACTACAAGGATGAGGATACTATCATCAGTCAAATGACCGAAAAAGGCCTGTCAGTTGACCAAGCCTATGTCGAACACGTCCTTCCTGAAAAGATGCGCTATAACCTCGACTATCTCCGAGAGTTTAGTTTCCTTGGAGACATCAAAATCATGTTTCAAACCGTGTTTGAAGTGCTAAAATAAAGTAGTCATGAGAAAATGAGTACAGACAAAAGGAGCAAATCAATGCCAAATTACAATATTCCATTTTCACCACCCGATATTACGGAAGCAGAAATTGCTGAAGTAGCGGATACCCTGCGTTCTGGTTGGATTACAACAGGTCCTAAGACAAAAGAACTGGAGCGTCGCTTGTCTCAATACACACAGACTCCCAAGACTGTCTGTCTTAACTCTGCGACTGCCGCGCTTGAGTTGATTTTGCGCGTCTTGGAAGTTGGACCTGGTGATGAAGTCATCGTTCCAGCCATGACCTATACAGCTTCATGTAGTGTTATCACTCACGTGGGAGCAACTCCTGTCATGGTGGATATCCAAGCAGATACGTTTGAGATGGACTATGACCTGCTTGAGCAAGCTATCACTGAAAAGACCAAGGTGATCATCCCAGTAGAGCTTGCAGGGATTGTTTGCGACTACGACCGTTTGTTCCAAGTTGTGGAGAAGAAACGTGATCTCTTTACCGCTTCAAGCAAGTGGCAAAAAGCCTTTAACCGTATCGTGATTGTTTCTGATAGTGCCCATGCTTTGGGATCTACTTATAAAGGGCAACCAGCTGGTTCTATCGCTGACTTTACTTCCTTCTCATTCCACGCCGTTAAGAACTTTACAACTTCAGAAGGTGGAAGTGCCACTTGGAAAGCCAATCCAGCGATTGACGACGAAGAGATGTACAAGGAATTCCAAATTCTTTCCCTTCACGGGCAAACTAAGGATGCTCTTGCCAAGATGCAACTGGGTTCATGGGAATACGATATCGTCACACCAGCCTACAAGTGTAATATGACCGATATTATGGCTTCCCTTGGTTTGGTACAATTGGACCGCTACCCAAGTTTGCTAGAACGTCGTAAGGAGATCGTGAACCGCTATGATCGTGGTTTTGCAGGTTCTCGCATCCATCCATTGGCACACAAGACTGAAACTGTCGAATCTTCACGCCACCTTTACATCACCCATGTAGAAGGAGCGAGCTTAGAAGAACGCAATCTTATCATCCAAGAATTAGCTAAAGCAGGGATTGCAAGTAATGTACACTACAAACCACTTCCGCTCTTGACAGCCTATAAGAATCTTGGCTTTGATATGACGAACTATCCTAAGGCCTATGCCTTTTTTGAAAATGAAATTACGCTCCCTCTTCATACTAAATTAAGCGATGAAGAAGTGGACTATATCATTGAGACTTTCAAAACAGTTTCTGAAAAAGTACTAGCTTCATCAAAAAAATTGTAAAAAAGTCTTGACAAAGAAAAAACAAAGTATTAAAATAAGTTCAACAAATCAGAAAAGTAACTATATTTGATCTTCAGGGAGCCTGTGGTGATTGTGAACAGGTGGTTGGAAGTAGTGAAAGTGGGCTGATTTTAAAAATGAATTTGAAACAATGAAAATTCGGTGCGCACACCTTACAGTGCAACTTGTTGTTAGACAAGGCAGAGATGTAAAGGGATAGTCCCTTTATAATTGAGGTGGCACCGCGTTACCAACGCCCTCACATGGAAGTATTTTCTGTGTGTGGGCTTTTTTCATATCTTGGAACCAATACAGAAAGAGGAAATTTTTATGACAACTAAAGGTTATTTTGGACAATTTGGTGGTAGTTTTGTACCGGAGCCGATTCAGGCTTTGTTGGATGAGTTGGAAGTGACATTTGAAAAGTACAAGGATGATCCAGAATTTTTGGCAGAATTTCGCCATTACTTGAAGGATTATTCAGGTCGAGAAACACCGCTCTATTTTGCAGAAAGTTTGACAGAGCACTTAGGTGGCGCTAAGATTTATCTCAAGCGCGAAGACCTTAACCATCTTGGTTCTCATAAACTCAACAACGTTTTAGGACAAATTCTTTTGGCCAAACGCATGGGCAAAAAACGAGTAATCGCTGAAACAGGAGCTGGTCAGCACGGTGTTGCGACAGCAGCGGCTGCAGCCAAGTTTGGTATGGCCTGTGATGTCTACATGGGAGCAGAGGATGTGGAACGTCAACGTCTCAATGTTTTCCGTATGGAGATGATGGGAGCAACTGTTCACGCAGTTGAAACAGGGACTCGTACCCTCAAAGATGCGGTTGATGCAGCCTTTGGAGCATGGATGAATGACCTTGAAGCCTTCTATGTTCTGGGATCTGCTGTGGGACCTCACCCATATCCTACAATTGTCCACGAGTTCCAAAAGGTCATCAGTGAAGAATCTCGCCGTCAAATCTTAGAAAAAGAAGGTCGTTTACCAGACTACGTTATTGCCTGTGTAGGTGGTGGTTCTAATGCTATTGGTGCATTTTCTCAGTATGTGGCTGATGAAGAAGTTAAATTGGTTGGGGTTGAAGCTGCTGGTCACGGACTTGACACAGACAAGCACGCAGCTACTATGACAAAAGGTAGTATCGGAATTGTCGATGGCATGAAGACTTATGCAGTCTTTAAGGAAGATGGAGAGCTAGCTCCAGTTTACTCTATCTCAGCTGGATTGGACTATCCAGGGGTTGGCCCAGAACACGCATACTTTAAAGATTCAGGTCGCGTGGAATATGTGGCTGCGACAGACGAAGAAGCTGTTCAGGCTCTCCTCCTTCTTAGCAAGACTGAAGGAATTATCCCAGCGATTGAAAGTTCGCACGCTATCGCAGAAGCAGTTAAACGTGCACCGAAACTAAGTAAAGACGACATTATCATCATCAATGTCTCTGGTCGTGGAGACAAGGACGTAGCTGCAATTGCGGACTACCTAGAAGCTAAAAAATAATAGATGGAAAAATTACAGTCTTTTCTCTCACAGAGAGCTTGTGGTTGCTGGAAACAAGCAGAGAAAGCTGTAAGGTTGGGTCCATCTGAAACGAGAGAAGAAAACATAATTCTCAAGGGAGTGCCCTTTATCGCACAGCCTGTTACAGGAAATATCTGAGACAGGAATGAGAGATAGGAGAAATCCTATAATTGAGGTGGCACCGCGAATTTCGTCCTCACGCAAGTTATTTTGCGTGGGGATTTTTCATACAGTCGCCACGGACTAGAAGTAGAACTGAAAGGGAAATTACAATGGAACGAATCATTCATGGAGATGTCTTATCACCAATCTTGGCTTATATGCGCCTAAAGGGGCAACACAAGGTTATCTTAGAGAGTATTCCGAGAGACAAGGAAACCGCTCGTTTTTCTATCCTAGCCTATAATCCTGTTTTTGAGATTAAGTTTGAAAATGGAGTCCTTTATCAAAATGGTCAAGTGATTGATCGTGATCCCTTGGATTTTCTTTATCAAGTGACTCATAAGAGTCAACACCATTCAGACCTCCCTTTTGGTGGTGGGGCAATTGGTTTTGTTGGTTACGATATGATTTCGCTTTATGAAGAAATTGGTCAAATCCCTCAAGATACGATTGGAACGCCAGACATGCATTTCTTCGTCTATGAGAGTTATATGGTCTTTGACCACAAGAAGGAAAAAATCCATGTCATCGAGGATGCTCTCTATAGTGAGCGTAGCCAAGAAGACTTGGCAGAAGCCTTGAACCAAGTGCTTGAGGAATTACGCATTCCTGCTCCAAATGAATTTGAAGACTTGGATCTATCTCCGTTAGACTTCAAACCGCATATCGCTCCTCAGAAGTTTGAGCAAATGGTGGAAACCGCTCGTGACTTGATTCGTAACGGGGATATGTTCCAATGCGTGCTCAGTCAGCGCTTCTCAGCAGAAGTTACTGGAAATCCATTTGACTTCTACAGAAATCTCCGCGTGACCAATCCATCTAATTACCTTTATTTCTATGACTTTGGTGATTATCAAATCATCGGAGCAAGTCCAGAAAGTTTGGTTTCTGTCAAAAATGGCATCGTGACAACCAATCCGATTGCAGGTACGCGACCAAGAGGAGCTACAGATGAAGAAGACAAGGCTTTGGCGACAGACCTGCTTTCGGATGAGAAGGAAACAGCAGAGCATCGAATGTTAGTAGACTTGGGTCGTAATGATATTGGCCGCATCTCTGAAACGGCCAGTGTCCAAGTCACCAAGTATATGGAAGTGGAGCTCTTCCGTTATGTCATGCATTTGACCAGTGTGGTCAAGGGGCGTTTGCTTCCAGAACTCACTGCCATGGATGCTTTGAAAGCAACACTTCCTGCTGGAACAGTTTCTGGAGCACCAAAGATTCGAGCGATGAGACGCATCTATGAACTGGAAACAGAAAAACGGGGCGTATACGCAGGAGCAATCGGCTACTTGTCTGCGACGGGTGATATGGATTTCGCCATTGCCATCCGAACGATGATTCTCAAAAATCAAACAGCCTATGTGCAGGCTGGGGCAGGGATTGTCTACGACTCCATCGCCCAAAACGAATACCAAGAAACCATTAACAAAGCAAAATCTATGACTAGAATTGGAGAACTAAGACCATGATTTTATTGATTGACAACTATGATTCTTTTACCTATAACTTGGCCCAATACATTGGGAATTTTGCAGAAGTGCAGGTCTTGAGAAATGATGATCCCAAGCTGTATGAAGAAGCTGAAAAAGCAGATGGTCTGGTCTTTTCTCCTGGTCCTGGTTGGCCAGTTGATGCCGGAAAGATGGAAGACATGATTCGTGACTTTGCTGGCAAGAAGCCGATTCTTGGGATCTGTTTGGGTCACCAAGCCATTGCAGAAGTCTTTGGTGGTAAGTTAGGTTTGGCTCCAAAAGTCATGCATGGGAAACAGAGTAATATCAGCTTTGAAGCGCCATCTGTTTTGTATCAAGGTATTGAGGATGGCCGTGCGGTCATGCGTTACCACAGTATTTTGATTGAAGAAATGCCAGAAGAGTTTGAAGTGACAGCTCGTTCGACTGATGACCAAGCCATCATGGGGATTCAACATAAAAACCTACCGATTTATGGCTTCCAGTACCATCCAGAGAGCATTGGAACGCCAGACGGCTTGTCTTCTATTCGGAATTTTATCGAGAAGGTTGTAAAGTGAGGAAACTAGGATGAAAGAGATTATTGAAAAACTAGCAAAATTTGAAAATTTATCAGGTGTGGAAATGACGGATGTCATTGAGCGTATCGTAACTGGACGTGTAACGGAGGCGCAAATTGCTTCTCTCCTCTTAGCTCTTAAGATGAAGGGGGAAACACCTGAAGAACGCACAGCCATTGCCCAAGTCATGAGAGGACATGCCCAATATATTCCAACTGAGATTCATGATGCCATGGACAACTGTGGTACAGGTGGAGACAAGTCTTTCAGTTTTAATATTTCCACAACTGCAGCCTTTGTCTTGGCTGGTGGCGGTGTTCATATGGCAAAACACGGTAACCGCTCGATTTCTTCTAAATCTGGTTCTGCAGATGTTCTAGAAGCCTTGGGCATCAACCTAGACCTTAAACCAGCTGAACTAGGTAAGGTTTTTGATAAAACTGGAATCGTCTTTCTCTTTGCCAAAAATATGCACCCAGCTATGAAATACATCATGCCAGCTCGTTTGGAATTGGGGATTCCAACGATTATGAATTTGACTGGTCCCCTGATTCACCCAATGGCCTTGGAAACACAGCTTCTTGGAATTAGTCGTCCAGAACTTCTGGAAAGTACAGCTCAGGTTTTGAAAAATATGGGTCGCAAACGTGCTATTGTAGTAGCTGGACCAGAAGGACTGGATGAAGCTGGCTTGAATGGAACAACCACGATTGCTCTTCTTGAAAATGGCGAAATCACCTTGTCAAGCTTTACTCCAGAGGATTTAGGGATGGAGTGCTACGCTATCGAAGATATTCGTGGAGGGAATGCTCAGGAAAATGCAGAAATTTTGCTCAGCGTTCTTAAAAATGAACCAAGTCCATTCTTGGAAACTACAGTTTTAAATGCTGGTCTTGGTTTCTATGCTAATGGTAAGGTAGCTAGTATTAAGGAAGGAGTTGCCTTAGCTCGTCAAGTGATTGCTAGTGGCAAGGCCCTTGAAAAACTCAGACTGTTACAGGAGTACCAAAAATGAGTCAGGAATTTTTAGCACGAATTTTGGAGCAGAAGGCGCGTGAGGTTGAGCAGATGGAGCTGGAGGAAATCCAGCCCCTGCGCCAGACCTATCGCTTGGCAGAATTTTTGAAGAATCATCAGGATCGCTTGCAGGTAATCTCTGAAGTCAAGAAAGCTAGCCCTAGTCTGGGAGATATCAATCTAGATGTGGATATTGTGCAACAGGCCCAGACTTATGAAGCGAACGGAGCAGTGATGATTTCCGTTCTGACAGATGAGGTTTTCTTTAAAGGACATTTGGATTATCTACGGGAGATTTCCAGTCAGGTAAACATTCCGACGCTCAACAAGGACTTTATTATCGATGAAAAGCAAATCATTCGAGCTCGCAATGCAGGTGCAACAGTCATCTTGCTCATTGTGGCAGCCTTGTCCGAAGAACGCCTCAAGGAACTTTATGACTATGCGACGGAGCTTGGTCTGGAAGTCTTGGTGGAGACTCATAATCTAGCTGAACTAGAGGTAGCTCACAGACTTGGTGCTGAGATTATCGGGGTCAACAACCGCAACTTGACCACCTTTGAAGTCGACTTGCAGACCAGTGTAGATTTGGCTAAACATTTCAAAGATGATTGCTTGTACATTTCTGAATCTGCTATTTTCACAGGGCAGGATGCGGAACGAGTAGCGCCATACTTTAACGGAATTTTGGTAGGGACAGCTCTCATGCAGGCAGAAGATGTGGCCCAGAGAATCAAGGAGTTGCAGATTGACAAAGGTTAAGATTTGTGGACTATCGACCAAAGAAGCGGTAGAGTCAGCCGTATCAGCAGGGGCAGACTACATCGGTTTTGTCTTTGCACCTAGTAAAAGACAGGTGACCTTGGATCAGGCTTCTGAGCTGGTAATGCTTATTCCTGCGGATGTCAAAAAAGTTGGTGTATTTGTTTCACCAAGTCGGGCAGAACTGCTAGAAGCGATTGACAAAGTTGGCTTGGACTTTGTTCAAGTTCACGGTCAGGTAGGGGATGATTTGTTTGAGGATTTGCCTTGTGCTAGCATTCAGGCTGTGCAGGTGGATGGAGAGGGTAATGTGCCCAATTCTCAGGCAGACTATCTACTCTTTGATGCCCCTGTGGCTGGGAGTGGTCAACCCTTTGATTGGGGTCAACTGGATACGACAGGATTAACTCAGCTCTTCTTTATCGCAGGTGGGCTTAATGAAGACAATGTAGTAAAAGCAATTCAACACTTTACTCCCTATGCAGTAGATGTATCAAGCGGAGTGGAGACAGATGGACAAAAAGATCATGAAAAGATTAGAAGATTTATAGAGAGGGTAAAGAATGGCATATCAAGAACCAAATAAAGATGGATTTTACGGAAAATTCGGTGGACGTTTTGTCCCAGAAACATTGATGACAGCAGTTTTGGAGTTGGAGAAGGCCTACCGTGAAAGTCAGGCAGACCCAAGTTTCCAAGAGGAATTAAACCAACTTTTGCGCCAGTATGTGGGACGTGAAACTCCCCTTTACTACGCAAAAAACTTGACCCAGCATATCGGCGGAGCCAAGATTTATCTTAAACGTGAAGATCTTAACCATACAGGGGCCCACAAGATTAACAATGCCTTGGGACAAGTTCTTCTGGCTAAACGCATGGGTAAAAAGAAAATTATCGCTGAAACAGGTGCTGGTCAGCACGGTGTAGCAACTGCAACAGCTGCGGCCCTCTTTAACATGGAATGTACCATCTATATGGGTGAGGAGGATGTCAAACGCCAAGCCCTCAATGTGTTCCGTATGGAGCTTTTGGGAGCCAAGGTCGAAGCGGTAACAGATGGTTCGCGCGTACTCAAGGATGCGGTCAATGCGGCCCTTCGTTCATGGGTAGCTAATATCGATGATACCCACTATATCCTTGGTTCTGCCTTGGGGCCTCATCCATTCCCAGAAATCGTTCGTGACTTCCAAAGTGTTATTGGTCGAGAAGCTAAACAACAGTACCGTGACTTGACAGGTCAAGATCTGCCAGATGCCCTAGTGGCCTGTGTTGGTGGTGGTTCTAATGCTATCGGGCTCTTCCATCCCTTTGTAGAAGATGAGTCAGTAGCCATGTATGGGGCTGAAGCAGCAGGACTTGGTGTGGATACAGAGCATCACGCAGCGACTTTGACTAAGGGTCGTCCGGGTGTCCTTCACGGTTCCCTCATGGATGTGCTCCAAGATGCTCATGGTCAAATTCTTGAAGCCTTCTCTATCTCAGCAGGTTTGGACTATCCTGGTATCGGTCCAGAACATTCTCACTACCACGATATCAAACGTGCCAGCTATGTCCCTGTGACAGACGAAGAAGCCTTGGAAGGATTTCAACTCTTGTCTCGTGTGGAAGGGATTATCCCAGCCTTGGAATCTAGCCATGCTATCGCTTTTGCGGTGAAATTGGCCAAAGAACTTGGTCCAGACAAGTCCATGATTGTCTGTCTATCAGGTCGTGGGGACAAGGATGTGGTTCAAGTCAAAGACCGCTTGGAAGCAGATGCAGCAAAGAAGGGAGAAGCTCATGCCTAAGACACTAACAGAAAAATTGAACGCTATCAAAGCAGCAGGAAAAGGAATTTTCGTTCCTTATATCATGGCTGGAGACCATGAGAAAGGTTTGGATGGACTCGGAGAAACAATCCACTTTTTAGAAGATTTGGGTGTCTCTGCAATTGAAGTGGGTATTCCCTTTTCAGACCCTGTTGCAGATGGACCTGTTATCGAAGAAGCTGGCTTGCGTAGTTTAGCCCACGGGACTTCGACACAAGCTTTGGTTGAAACCTTGAAAAATATTGAAACAGAGGTTCCGCTGGTCATCATGACCTACTTTAACCCCCTTTTTCAGTACGGTGTGGAGAACTTTGTCAAAGATTTGGAAGATACAGGGGTTAAGGGATTGATTATCCCAGACCTGCCTCATGAGCATGCAAACTTTGTAGAACCATTTTTGGCAGACACAGACATTGCCTTGATTCCTCTAGTTAGTTTGACGACAGGAATTGAACGCCAGAAAGAGTTGATTGATGGGGCAGAAGGATTCGTCTATGCCGTTGCCATCAATGGGGTGACAGGGAAATCAGGCAATTACCGTGCAGACTTGGATAAGCACTTGGCACAACTTCATCAAGTGGCCGATATCCCAGTCTTGACAGGTTTTGGTGTATCTAGTCAAGCCGATGTAGAACGCTTCAATGAGGTGTCAGATGGCGTTATCGTTGGTTCGAAAATTGTAAAAGCCCTCCATCAAGGAGAGCCGATTCAGGACTTTATCAAACAAGCAGTAACTTACCAAAAACAATCACACAAGTAGCGAGTAAGAGGAAAGGCACAAAAGGAAGTCTTTCCTTTTTCTTTTGTAGGAGAAAGGCTAGAATTCCTGTTGCAGAAGCAAACTGAATCAAGATCAGTAATTCGGTCGCACTAAAGACGAGAGCGCAAGAAGCTAAAAAGAGGAAATCCCCTGCGCCCATGCGAATATCAATAAAATGAGCCAAAATTCCAAGAACAAGGAGGAAGATCATGACCAAATTCCAGCCGGAGCAGACTATTAGGAGTAGATGAAAGACAATCCAGACCAGTAAGGGATATTCCTGATGGCGAAAGTCGTAGATGCCCAAGGTCAAACCAGCAGTGATTAGGATGACTTGCCCCAAGGGAAGCAATTCCCAAGAGTAAAGCAGAAATATGAGTCCTAAGCCTAGTTCAAAGAGGGCATACCAGACAGGATAAGGAGCCTTGCAGTAGCGACAGCGAAAGCGATTGAGTACCTGTGAGAGAATCGGAATCAAATCTAAGGGACGTAAAGGAGTCTGACAGGAATCGCAGTGACTGGCTGGGCTGATAATGGATTGCTCTGGGAAACGGTCAATAACCAAACCAAGAAAGGAAGCGAGAATGCTCCCGACAAGAAAAAAATAAATATTAATCATACTTATCTATTCGTAAAAAATAGGAGAAGTAGTATAATGGAGAAACATAGATAAGATGGTGAGGCAAAGATGATAATTCGTTTTGAAGAAAAGGTGAGCACAGAAAATGCTCAGCTCGTATGCCAATGGTCCAACTCCCTTGGCAAAGTTTTTCAAGAACAATGGATGGGAACAATGATTCCTTTTCCCTTGACAATTCAAGTTTTGCAAGATTTTGAAGGAATCTTTTCAATCTTTGAAGGACAAGAGTTTGTCGGGCTTATCCAGAAAATTAGGCTAGAAGACAGCAATCTTCATATTGGAAGATTTTTTATCAACCCCCAGAAACAGGGGCAAGGCTTAGGTAGGCAGGCTTTAAGGAAATTTGTTAGTTTGGTCTTTGAAAATGGAGACATAGACAGTATTTCTCTAAATGTCTTCGAGGCAAATCAAAGAGCTCAGCACCTTTACCAAAAAGAAGGATTTGAAATCGTTCAAATGGTTGAAGCACCCGTACGAAAATACATCATGAAAAAGGGGAGATAGAAGGCAAACAGCCTTGAAATCAATGTTGACTGCGATGATGAACCTGAATCAGCCCCTCAAAAGGGACTGTATATAAATGAACGTTACCAGTGTTTAAAAACTAAAGAATATCAGGCACTTTTATCTTCCAAGGGTAGATAAATTTTCGCTAAACGTAAGATTGATATGAAATCTGTCTTTGGGCAGATAAAGGTTTGTTTGGGTTATAAGAGATGTCATCTGAGAGGTAAGCGTAAAGTGAGAATTGACATGGGATTCGTACTCATGGTCAACAACCTGCTGAAATATAATAAGAGAAAGAGGAAAAATTAAAAAGCTAGAGTTCCGCAATTGGAAATCTCTAGCTTTTTGTTTTCTGAGAATCATCTTGACTCAGACTCTTTTGACTAATGTTACTAAAAAGATAAAGTAACTTTTAGCCTTATTTATTGTCGCCACTCAACATGTTTTTAACACCTTCGATAGCGCCTTCTACAGCGTCTTTGGCATCTTCAGCAACTTCTTTTACTTTAGAAACAACTTTTTCAGCTGTTCCTTCTTTTTCCATTTTTTCATCACCGATGGCTTTACCAACACCTTCTTTAATAGAACCCTTAGCTTGATTTAATTTTTCTTCTACTGACATGATAATTTCTCCTGTTATATTTATTTTATCTTAGTTTACACGAGTTTTTTCGTGAGATACTACACCAGTTGCTGCACCTTTAACAGCTTCTACACCTTCGCTAACTTTTTCTTGAACAGTTGAGAAACCAGATTTAGCTTTTTCGAATTGTTCTGAAGCGAATTCTCCTGTTGATTCAGCAACGTCAGATACGCGATCTTGAAGGCTTACTGAGTCTGCTTCATGTTGTTCTTTAGTTTTGATGTCGACAACGTTTACGTTGATTTCAACAACTTCCAAGTCAGTCATTTTAGCAACTTCTGAAGATACGATTTCTCTGATTTCTGAATATAAAGCTGGAACATTTTTTTGGTACTCAACAATAACGTTTAAGTCAACTGCAACTTGTGTTTTACCAACTTCTACGTTAACACCACTTGTTACATCATCGCTGTTAATGATTTTTTCTTTAAGATTTGAGAAGAAACCACCGTCGATTCCCAAAAGACCTGAAACGTTTTCTAGTGACAGACCAATGATTTTTTGGATAACTTTATCTTCGTAAGTAAGTTCTCCTTTGATTTCGTGAGCTACAGCAGTAGCATCTTTCTTTTCTACGTTAGTGTTAATGTTTTTTTCGTTTGACATATGAAACTCCTTTAATTAAATTAGTAATTTTTATTTTTTTTATTTATCTATATAGTTTTTTTCGATATATAATCCAGCTGCAACTCCCAGTGCTCCTAAAATCAATACAAATATTGTTTTGAAGAAGCCAAAGGAGATAATCAAACAGGCGAGAAATACGCCTATGAGACCAGCGATAATTGGATATCGATATTGTTTAAGCCATTCCATTTTTTACTTCCTTACTTCACACGACTAACAGTCTTTTTGTTTTGAGGTTTTGGTTTAGGCTGGTAGTCTTTTACTAGAACTTCTAGTTTAACCTGACGCTCAATACCAAAAAACTGCTTCAATCCATTAGTTATTTCATTTTGAATTAGTTGGCATCTGTCAGCGATGTTGTCCGAAGGAAGAATTTTACCTTCTACATGAACGAAACATTTATTTTTTCGTAAATTTACATGAACAGTTGGGTTCTTGATCAATCCATGATCACTTACCAAACTTCTAACAAAACCTTCGATTGCAGAATTCTTTAATTTTAATGTATCGTTTTTAGTTTCAAGTTGAATTTCCAAATAACGTTTAGGATAAAACAACACAACTAACATCGATAACAAAACTAAAGTTGATAGAGCCACTATCCCCCAGAATATATATCTAGAGAGATAGAATTCAACGAAATGATTCTGTCTCCAGCTAAATAGCTGAATGCCTAGATCACTAACTTGATGATAATCTATCAAAACAGGAAGGAAAATTGTCAAGATTAAAATACAGAAAATAATGAAACATATTTTCTTTGCTTTTGACATATACAATCCTTTCGATTTAACATTTAAACTATTTTTCTCGTCATTGATTTAAAAATAGTTTGCTAACTTTACTGGCGAAAAGTTTACTTTCTACCTGTAAAGAATGATACTACAGTAACAACAATTGCTGCTCCTGCAATAGATGGGATCAAAGCCATTCCAGCGATGGATGGGCCCCAACTACCTAAAAGGGATTGTCCTACAGATGCCCCGACTAAACCAGCGAATACATTTGCGACGATTCCCATAGAACTACCTTTTTTAGTGATTCTACCTGCTACAAGTCCAATAAGACCTCCAGCAATGATTGACCACAATATTGTTTACCCTCCTTTTTTATTTTAATATCAAAAAATAAATCAATTCCTTTGATTATTGCTATTATATAATTTTGATATAAAATAATCAATTATTTTGATTATTATATAATTTTAATATAAAAAATCAAATTCTTTGATTGTTGCTATTATATAATTTTTAAAATTAAAAGTATAATCTTTCGACTTGAATTTGATTCTGTATTCACGCCCTCAATAGACGGTAAAATAAGAAAATTGTTTATATATTGCCCCCGTAGTGTTATTATACGAAATAAAAGGTTCTTAGTAAAAGTCGTTATATCATGTTATACCTATTCTTTGTGGTATAATTGCAAGAGGTTTAATCCGATAATTTATAAAGAGAGAAAGACATTTATGAGAGATTTATTATCTAAAAAAAGTCATAGGCAATTAGAATTATTAGAATTATTATTTGAACATAAACGTTGGTTTCATCGTTCTGAACTAGCAGAGTTACTAAATTGTACAGAACGTGCAGTCAAAGATGATCTATCCCATGTTAAATCTGCTTTTCCTGACTTGATTTTTCATTCTTCTACTAATGGTATACGCATTATTAATACCGATGATAGTGATATTGAAATGGTTTACCATCATTTCTTTAAGCATTCAACTCATTTTTCGATTTTAGAATTTATCTTCTTTAATGAAGGTTGTCAAGCTGAGAGTATTTGTAAAGAATTTTATATCAGTTCATCTTCGCTCTATCGTATTATTAGCCAAATCAATAAAGTGATTAAAAGGCAATTTCAATTTGAAATCAGTCTGACCCCTGTTCAAATCATTGGAAATGAGAGAGATATTCGTTACTTTTTTGCACAATATTTTTCAGAAAAATATTATTTCCTAGAATGGCCATTTGAAAATTTTTCATCAGAGCCCCTATCTCAATTGTTAGAATTGGTTTATAAGGAAACAAGCTTTCCAATGAATTTGTCAACTCATAGAATGCTAAAGTTGCTCCTAGTTACGAACCTATATAGAATAAAGTTTGGTCATTTCATGGAAGTAGAGAAAGACTCTTTTAACGATCAAAGTTTGGATTTTTTAATGCAGGTAGAAGGAATAGAAGGTGTTGCTCAGAGTTTTGAATCAGAATACAATATCTCTTTAGATGAAGAAGTGGTTTGCCAATTATTTGTGTCTTACTTTCAAAAAATGTTTTTCATAGATGAAAGTCTCTTTATGAAATGTGTAAAAAAGGATAGCTATGTTGAAAAATCTTATCATCTATTGAGTGATTTTATTGATCAGATTTCAGTCAAGTATCAGATTGAGATTGAGAATAAGGATAATCTGATTTGGCATCTGCATAATACCGCACATCTGTATCGTCAAGAGTTGTCCACTGAGTTTATTTTATTTGATCAAAAAGGGAATACAATCAGGAATTTTCAAAATATTTTTCCTAAATTTGTTTCAGATGTAAAAAAAGAGCTTTCTCATTATTTAGAGACTCTTGAGGTTTGTTCTAGTTCAATGATGGTAAATCATCTATCTTATACCTTCATCACTCATACCAAACATTTGGTGCTTAATTTACTACAAAATCAGCCAAAGCTGAAGGTTCTGGTTATGAGCAATTTTGATCAGTATCATGCAAAATCAGTAGCGGAAACACTTTCTTATTATTGCAGCAACAATTTTGAACTTGAGGTTTGGACTGAATTAGAATTATCAAAGGAATCTTTAGAAGAATCGCCTTATGATATCATCATTTCTAATTTTATTATTCCTCCGATTGAAAATAAGAGACTGATCTATTCAAATAATATAAACACGGTCTCACTCATATCTTTGTTGAATGCCATGATGTTTATTCGATTAGATTAGTAACCTAAAATAAAAAATGCTATTTCGCGTTTTGAACTGTACCTCAAAAGTTAGACAGAAAAAATCTAATTTTTGGGGTGTTTTTGTTAAGAAAAGACCTTCAGTCATTTAAGTAAAATGTACATCTAGAGTCATAGTCCTCTAAAACTCTTGCTTTTTTTTTGTAGAAGATACGAAAAAAGCCTTTACTCAAGGCTTTTCCTGTTGTATGTAGATGCCCCCTACATGGATTTGTAAGAACTTTTCATATTGAAAATAAACAAAAATGTTGAAATATAGCTGATTTTAGGGAAATACTTTTAGGTGTTTTCAATGTCAGGATTTAAAAATGGGGCAAAAACGAATGACTCGTATTTGGTTTGAAAACCTATAATACCTAATGATTATGCTATTCTAGATATATAGTTTTGTTATAAATAAATGTCAGTGCGAGTTCAAATCGGAGGATAAAATGGAAAAACAAATTAATGAAAAAAAGCCTTGGTTCCCAAAGCTTTTTAATGTTATAAACTCATTAAAATAACTCCCAGTTAGATTTGGAATATTTTTTATTCTGTGTCATATAAAAATAAATAAAATGAATGGCTATAGCTAGAGCTAAAATGGTTGTTATACTCACTACTATTATAGGATTAGAAGCAAAGATTAAAGAGAGAATAAAGGAAGCCAGATAGAGTGTCGCTTGGACACAGTAGTAACTTTTCGAATAGCGAAGATAGTGTTTGTTATAGGGCCCATTTACTAGGACAGCAGCTTGAAAGAGGCCAAATCCGATATAAGAGAAGCTGGTTGCAAAGAGACGATTAGCTTCAGGATTCTGAAGAAAACTCATCGATACAGTCATCATCATAAGTCCAATGAAAATAGGATAGTGACTGTAAATTAGAAATAGTCCCTTTTGATTAGATTTTTCATCAATAGCATGGTCGAATTGACCAAAATAAAACAAGAACAGAGAAATCATAATAATGAGATAAAGAACCGAATAAATCGAGAAATTCTCGATTGTAAAGAAGTTAGCTAGATTCGTAATCATCTCTCCAAACGTAATAATGACAAGAAGGGAGATGCGCTCGATTAAATGGGGGAGATTTACCTGGTAATGCTTATCTTTATTAAGCAAGATACTTGGCATAATAAAGATAAACAGAATACTAGCAAAGAAGATATAGACTCTAACGTAAATAGGAAGAAGAGCTGCTAGATAGACTCCTAAACTTCCTAGACCTGTTATCCATAGAAAATCTTTGATACTTTCCCGTTCAACATCATCGGTTGATTTTCTAAAAAATTCAACCAAATATTGAAAAAATAAGGTAAGGGTTAATGTACCAATAGCCCAACAGAGATAATGAAAATATTGTTGCCAATCAGGTCCAATCATATTGGCTATAAAGAGTAAAAGTCCCATTTTGATAAACATGATTACCATGTTAAATAAAGAGTTCTTTCCATAGCGATTGGTATAATCGGTTTGAATCATCCAGGAATCGATGAGAACCAAAATAGCAATGAAAAAATCAAGGAAAGAATTCCAAGTCAAAATACCGTTATGAAGATGGTCGATTAAAGTAGTTACTTTTGAAATTGCAAAAACAAAAACTAAGTCATAAAAAAGTTCTGAAAATTCTACACGTTTATGTTTAATAAGAGTTGTCATCTTAAGACCTTTCTATTTTAGAAGTACAATTTATTATAACAGAAAATGGTAATGAGAGAAAAGGAGATGCTTAAATAACTTTATGTGGCGCTAATGAACTGCGCCACAAAAGTTAGGTTTTTTCTGTCCAACTTTTGGGGTCAGTACAGAAGGGCCGCTTTTTCTATCGTTTTTAGTGCTAAGACTACACAAAAAAGCCTTGTAAATCAAGGCTTTTTCCTGTTGATTTAGATGCCCCCTACAGGGATTTGGAAAGGACTTTCATATTGAGAGCAATTAAAAATATTGAAATATAAGTGATTTTAGGTATTTTCAATGTCATGATTTAAAAATGGGACAAAAGTGGGGCAAAAACCATACAGATTCTAAACTGTATGGTTCTTTTTTTATCTAACCAAGAAAGGTTAAAACTTATTAAAACACATGCAATCAACTGTTGAAAACTTTTTAGTCCGTGTAATATAAAAACAAGTAAAAAGTTGAACTATAGGGAATATTGTGTCATAATAGGTAATAGATGAATAATTAATAGATTGGAAATAATGCTTTCTTACCTTAACAAGTTGAATTGGTTATACATTTTTTCGTCGCAATTGTGTCTATCTCTCGAGTTTAGCTAGTTTTTATAAGCTCTGGTTTCTAATCAATATAACAAATTTTAGAAGTGCATAAGACAAGATGGTGACATTACTACAGTCATTTCTAGTCACCATATGTTGCTGGCACAGGCTGTTTGTAGTGTTGGCTATTTACTAGTCAGTTTAATCGGAGTGTTTAATTTTTATTGTTGAAAGGTTTTTATATGGCGAAAATTCTATCTTTAGGTCTGACAGGTAAGAAATTACTTGCTCAGGGGTTCTTGTTTGTTCTGCTAGGTCTCATCTTGATGGTCACGGGGACTTGGTTGCCAGTAAAGGTTATTCGACTGGTTCTGTTTTTAGCTTGGATAGCAACGGTCTTAGATTTAGTATTACGTATTTTCAAAAAAAGTCAGTCAACGGACACCTTGGGAGTTGCACTGGTTAAATTGTTAGTGCTGGGATATTTGCTTGGCTCCAATCTTGCGACGGATGTGCCGATTTATATTTTGGCTCTTGTGATTGGAGTTTATCAGATTTTTCATGCTAGTATTAACCTTGTCACCTATGTTCTCTACCGCAAAAACAAAATTCGACCTCGTTTTCGTCTCTTACTAGATGGACTCGTACTAGTTTTTCTTGGTGGGACTAGTCTTTTGTCCTCTACAGGAAATTCTGTCTTTCAACTCTTTGTATTAGGGGCTTATTTTTTCCTTTATGGTGTGTCCAATATCCGTGATGGTTTCTTGTTTGAGGAGGAAATTGGGAAAAACCATCTCAAACGTCGTGTAAGAATGAGCTTACCTATTGTCCTAGCCGCTCTCATCCCTGCAAGAACTTTAGCAAAAATTAACAAATTTATGCTGGAAAATGCTGATGAGGAAGAAGATATCCATCTTGGAATAGTGAAGTCTGGTAAGACAGCAGAGCTAGAAATTTTTGTTCATACAGCTGAGACCTCTCTGTTTTCGGCAATTGGTCATGTGGATATCTGCTATCAAGGCCGTGTTATTTCTTATGGCAACTATGATCCGTCTTCTGAGACCTTATTTGGCATGGTAGGAGATGGTGTCTTATATTTCTGTGATCGTGACAAGTACATTGACCTATGTAAACGTGAGAGTCAAAAAACGCTTTTTGGTTATGGGATAGATTTGACGCCTGAAATGGAAAAAGCAGTTCAGAAAAAGTTGGCTGAATTGAAACAACTGACGATTCCATGGGAGCCAAGTGCAGATAAAATCATGACAGGTGATGGTAAGGAAGACTACACCTACGCTTATAAAATCAGACATGAGACAGATGGGGAACTTTATAAATTTATCAAATCTAAGTTTAAATCCTACTTTGTCTTATCTACAAACTGTGTGCTCTTGGCTGATACCATAGTCGGTCAGGCTGGCACCGATATCCTCTCACCCAAAGGATTTATCGCTCCAGGAACTTACCAAGCCTACCTTAATCGAGAGTTTGAAAAACCAAATAGTATAGTCGTATCTAAACATGTTTATTAAGGAGAATTTATGAACTTAGTAAAAAAATACACCCCGTTAATACTTTTTATAGGGCTGGTTGCTCTTGTAATTCTGAATGCATCGAGCTTTATATCAGGAGCAATCTCTCTCTTTGATGTAATATCAACCTTGATTTATGGTGCTGTTATTGCTTTTGTGCTTAATGTTCCTATGAAAAAAATTGAACAGTACTTAGTTAAATTGAAGGTAAAGGCAGAGTTGCGTCGTCCGATTGCCATGGTACTTGTTTTCCTAGCTCTTATCTTAATCGTGATTGCTCTTTTGGTTTTGGTGCTGCCAACCCTAGCCCAGACTATTAGTCAGCTGGGAACAGTCCTTTCAACAGTCCTTACTCAACTTGGGAAATTGCTAGGCAGCTCGGAATTTGTAACCAAAGACATGTTGTCAACTATCGTATCAGGCATACAGGGACAATCTAGTTCTATTAGCCAAGCTTTGATAGGTTTTTTATCAGGTCTGACTAGTAATATCGGCAATATTTTTTCAAGTTTGATGAATGCCTTTTTGATTATAGTCTTCACCTTTTTATTTTTATCCAGTAAGGAACATCTGGCAGCGATGACGAGTCGACTTCTAAAAGTTTTTCTTCCAGAGAAGGTGGTGATAAAGTTGACTTACATTGGACAAGTAGCACTAGAGACTTATGACCAATTTTTGATGAGTCAGCTGATTGAAGCAGTTATCATAGGAGTTATGATAGCGGTTGGTTACAGCGTGTTTGGGATACCCTATGGAGTAATGACAGGTATCTTTGCAGGAGTGCTATCGTTCATTCCTTATGTAGGGCCTATGATTGCTTGTGTTGTGGGAGCGATTTTTATCTTCACAGTGAGTCCTACTCAAGCCTTACTTTCTCTTCTTCTATATCAAGTTATACAGCTGATTGAAGGAAACCTTATTTATCCTAGAGTTGTAGGTCAGTCTATTGGTTTGCCAGCCCTTTTCACGCTTGCGGCTGCTAGTATTGGAGGCAATCTCTTTGGCTTACTTGGGATGATATTCTTTACACCGATATTTGCTGTTATCTATCGATTGGTTAAGGAATTTGTCGTTGCAAAGGAAAATCAGCTAGATTAAGAAAAACTAAATTTAATAAGATATACTGAGAAGAGAGTGAGAGATTCTCTTCTCTTTTATTTTTAAATACTTTTCTACAAAAAGCTATTAGACGTTAAAAAAAGCCTTGGTTTCAAGGCTTATTTCTGTTGATTTAGATGTGCCCCCTGCAGGGCTCGAACCTGCGCCCCATAGCTTAAGAGTCTACTGCTCTACCAACTGAGCTAAGGAGGCAACAGAAAAAGCTGAGAATGTAACTTCCCAGCTATTTTAATATGCCCAAAATGGCAGCTAGATTATTTACGAAAGGCATCAAGGATATAGGTGAAACCAACAATTAAAAATGCAAAGGCAACGACATAAACGACAAAGACACTTGTAGCTACTGGATTGAACAAAATCACTAGACCTAGTAAAAATGCAAGCAACGCTATCCACATGATATGGTTGCCAATAATAGGGAAAATCAATCCCAGACGATTGCCTTTAAAGAAAGCTATAATGGCTTCTACAATTAACCAAATTCCTAAAATAGTTGGAATGACAACTGGCAGCGTCACAAAGCCATAGGCAACGAGGTAAAGAGCTAAGAGAAGATTAACAATCCCTTGGAAAAGATGAGCTGGTGAGCGAAGCTCTTTTGGTACAGAGAAATAGCCTAAAATAGCTGCTATAGAAGAAACCAGTAAACCAAATGCAATCCACCAGCTGTAAACAACAAGATTAGCTACTGGGTTTGTAAATAGGAAAAGTCCTAAAAGGACAAAAACAACTCCTGCAAGGAATAGCAGTAAACGATTAGAAAATTTCATTTCAATACCCCCCTATATAGTATAGTATAGTTTGATAATAAAAATATTATACACCTTTTTAGAGGAAATGTCAATAAACAAAATGGAAAATTTGGAAGTTTCAGTCTGATTTATGAAAAGAAAATCAGTTTTTATTATTTTGAAAATAAAAAGAGAAGATAAAATTTGTCTTCTCTACATGAAAATATTGTATGGCATCAAAGCAAAAGTAACTGGCTTTACACTATTTGTAAAGATGTAATTTGATTCAAAAAGAAAAGATAGATTTAAAATGTGGGACAAATGATGGGGTAAATCAGTTATAGACAAGCAAAAAAGCCTTGTAAATCAAGGCTTTTCCTGTTGTATTTAGATGCCCCCTACAGGGATCGAACCTGTGACCCACGGATTAAGAGTCCGCTGCTCTGCCAGCTGAGCTAAGGAGGCAAAGAAAAAAGCTGTATTGGTGCCGAAACTTCACGGTTTGTATTGAACCCGCGCAATTAAGCAGGTGGGCAACTCGCTCTAACTGAAGCTGTTTCCGTGTGAGACGGCCTACATGCTGTTAGAAGACTTTTGTTTCCCTAATAATACAAAAAATAGTCGGTCAACACTTAAGTGTGAAGTCGTACACCACAGCGTTTCTATGTTTATATAATACCACTTTTTCAAAAAAAATCAAGAGGAAAGTGCAATTTTTTGAAAAGGATTTCAGATTTTTCGCAAACGGTCGATAGCTTCCTTTCTTTGAGCCAAAGCCCGTTCATATTTACCAGTATCTTCTGCTTGGAAATAGTGATGATTACGAATTTTTTCTGGTAGATAGTCTTGCTTGACCCAATTTCCAGGATAGTTGTGTGGATAGAGATAGTCTTGGGCATTCCCCAGTTCCTTGCTTCCACTGTAGTGCCCATCACGCAGGTGTCGCGGAATAGGCAAGTGCCCTGATGTTTTGAGGTCGGCAAGCGCCTTATCCATAGCTACATAGGCTGAGTTGGATTTTGGAGAAAGGGCCAAATCAATGACGACATTGGCAATGAGAATGCGGGCTTCTGGGAAACCAATCCTTTGTGCAGCATCCAGAGCAGTCACGGTGTGAATCTGAGCTTCAGGATTGGCCAAACCGATATCTTCATAAGCGATAACAGTCAAGCGACGAGCGAGACTTGGCAAATCACCAGCCTCAATCAAGCGGGCAGCATAGTGAAGACTAGCATCCACATCTGAGCCACGGATAGACTTTTGCAGGGCTGAGAGAACATCATAGTGTCCATCACCATCCTTGTCCATGGTAATGTAGCTCCGCTGCAGGCTATTTTCCATGATGTCTAGGGTGATATGGCGTATGCCCTTGTCATTCTCAGGGGTAGAGAGAACAGCCAAGTCCAGTGAGTTGAAGGCAGAGCGCAGGTCTCCGTTTGTAGAGGTTGCGATGAAATCCAGCGCATCCTCATCTAGTTCTACTGGAAAATCAAAACCACGCTCAGGGCTACTTAGAGCTATCTGAAGGGCCTCTTTGACGTCTTGGTTAGACAGAGGTTCCAACTCAAAAATCTGAACACGGCTACGAATGGCAGGAGTGACAGAAAAGAAAGGATTTTCAGTCGTAGCGCCAATCATGATGACCAGACCACTTTCCAAGAGTGGCAGGAGGAAGTCTTGCTTGGTCTTATCGAGACGATGAATTTCGTCTAGCAATAGGACGAGACCACCAGAAAATTTAGCCTCTTCAGCGATTTCTTGGAGTCTTTTTTTACTATCTACTGTCGCATTGAAAGTTCGAAAGGCATACTTGGTCGTCCCTGCGATGGCAGAGGCAATACTGGTCTTGCCGATTCCCGGAGGTCCATATAGAATTATGGAGGACAGGCGGTTGGCTTCTACCATGCGGCGGATGATTTTTCCAGGTCCGACCAGATGCTCCTGACCGATAACCTGGTCGATGGTTTTAGGGCGCATGCGAAGCGCGAGATTGTCTGGCATAGCAGTCCTTTCTAACGTGGATTTTCTGATGTATATGTGGTAAGATGGTAGTATCTATTTTAGCATATTTCCGAGCAATCGGGGCGATTTAAGAGTCGCATAGAAAGAGGAAAAAATGGCAACATACGGATTTTTAGATGTTTTAGAGGAAGAGTTGGAGAAGAACTTTCCCTTTGATTTTGAGATTAGTTGGGACAAGCGCAACCACGCGGTTGAAGTGAGTTTTCTATTGGAAGCGCAAAATGCTGCAGGTGTGGAGATGGTGGATGAAGATGGAGAGGTTTCATCAGATGACATTCTCTTTGAGGAAGCAGTACTTTTTTACAATCCTGCTAAGTCAACAGTCAATGAGGAAGACTATTTGACTGTTATTCCTTACCTACCTAAAAAAGGATTTTCTCGTGAATTTTTAGCTTATTTTGCGCTTTTCCTTAAAGATACTGCCGAGGTTGGTCTAGATGCCCTTATGGACTTTTTGGAAGATCCAGAAGCAGAAGAATTTGTCATGGAATGGAACCAAGAAGTCTTTGAAGAAGGAAAAGTTGGATTGGAAGAGGGAGAGTTCTATCCTTATCCGAGATACTAGGAGTTGGATGGAGATTTTATGAAGAAAATTGGGATTTATTTGGTTTATGTGCTAGCTGTTGTCTTTATTATGCTGGCTTTTGCTTGTGGAACAATCGCATTTGCAGAGTTGGGGTATTCCGCAGTTTTAGTCTTTACTTTTGGTTATGCCTTCGCTCTTCTAAGTATATATTTAATCTTTATTCTTCATGAGCTGGGACATGCTTTTTGTGGCTACTTGACAGGCTATCGGCTGGTGGCTTTTGGGTTAGGACATTTTATTTTGACCAAAAAGTCAGGCAGGTTTCATCTTAGTAGAACAGCCATTCTGAAAAATGTTGGTGCTCAATACATTGGTTTAAAAGAGGATGAAAGCGATCAAAGAATCATCCTGATGCTTTCAGGAGGCTTGATGGTTCATCTCAGCTTGATATTATTGGCGATAGTGTTTGGATTTTTGACAAGAAGCTGGTATTTTGCAGGGACTTGGATTTTTCTTAATTTGTCTTTCTTCTTAAATAACATTTTGCCAGTCGGCATCACCGATGGAGCAAAAATTTGGGAATTGCTACAACACCCTGCAAATACGAAATGCGCCTACCTGATGTTGAGGCATTCTGCCCAGACCTTGCTAGCTCCTCAAGAATATGATTTAAAAGACTTTATCATGTCTGTTGATGAGGATGTGAGAGGGAGTTTTGCAGAAAGTGTTCAGACTCTTCAGGGATTGGTATTCATATTGGATGATAATATAGAGCTTGCAAAGCAACAGTTTCAGTCTGTGTTAGAGAAAACAGATAATCCAATGTCTAAAACTATTTCTCAAATATACCTTCTTCAAGTTGCTCTGATGGAAGGAGATAATAAGAAAGCGGAAGAATATGCAAGTATTCGAGGTGTCAAATCCTTTTTATCTCTAAAAACAGCAGATATGCAGGTCATTCAAGCTTGGTATCAATTTAAGGTAAAGAAAGATATAGTTCAAACTCACAAGGCTATGAAGATTGCTAGACAGAAAATGAATAGCAGCCGGATGTTACGGGATGAGAAAATCTATTATCAAAACTGGTTAGCCGAGCTGGAAAAGGAATTGACCGAAGGAGTCTAATATGGAAATAGAAATTTCTGATTTCACAGGCTGTAAGATTGCTTTGTTTTGTGTGGATAAGCTCTTGACTATCTTACGCGATGATAAGGCAAGCATTCCCTGGCCCAATATGTGGGAACTGCCAGGTGGGGGACGAGAGGGGGATGAAAGTCCTTTTGAGTGCGTGGCGCGTGAAGTTTATGAAGAACTGGGAATTCATCTGACTGAGGATTGTCTGCTTTGGAGTAAGGTTTATCCAAGTATGCTTTTTACGGATAAACAATCTGTATTTCTAGTTGGCAAGTTGGCTCAGGACCAATTTGACAAGATTGTCTTTGGAGATGAAGGACAGGGCTATCAGTTGATGAATGTCGAGGAATTTCTTAGTTCCAGTCAAGTTGTACCTCAGTTGCAGAATAGAGTGAGAGATTATTTGGAGGAAGTTCGATAAATGGCGAAGCGTAGCAAAAATATCAATATGTTTCTCATGGATGGTGAAGTGACTGGAAAAATCAAATGTACTTTGTCAAATTGGACGGGAGTGATTTACAAAATACCTCGTATTCAGTTGGGAGATTTGAAGTCGCGTGATGAAATGAAACAAAGTGGTATTTATTTCTTATTTGGTCGAGATGAAGATAAACAGAAAGATGTGACCTATATTGGTCAGGCGACAACTCGGAAAAATGGTGAAGGGGTATTGTTGCGAATTCAAGAGCATACCCGCGATACTCATGCAGATTATTTTAATGATGTCATCATTCTAACAACTCAAAATAATTCTTTCGGGCCAACAGAAATTAGCTATTTGGAAAATAAATTTACTCAACTTGCTAAAGAAGCTGGTCGCTATATTGTGAAAAATGGGAATGATCCAAATCCTGGTAATGTGACTGAGGAAAAGGAATCTGAACTGGATGAAATTGTTGAAAATACGCTAATGATTATTGGAACTTTAGGTTATCGTGTTTTTGTTCCAATGACAAAGAAAGTTAGTCAAGATTTACCTGATAATCATTCAACTTATCTTTATTTAAAGCGTAAAACTAAGAAATCTAACAAAGTAATAGAAGCAACTTGTGAACGGACAACTGAAGGTTTTGTTGTTTTAGAAGGAAGTCAAGTAGAAATAAAGGATTCTCCATACCTTCCAGCAAGTTTAAAAGAAATGCGTCAGAATTTAATAGCTTCTCGGGTCATTCAAGATGGAGTGTTAAAAGAAAAACAACTCTTTTCTAGCCCTTCTTATGCAGCGGCTTTTTTACTGGGTATGCAAACGAACGGTCGAACTGATTGGAAGGATCAGGATGGAAGAACTTTAAAAGAATTAGAAGAATTAATAGATTGATAAGGAAAAAATTTATGGAAACATGGCAAGAGTTAAAAGTTACAGTGAAGCGTGAGGGGGAGGAGTTAGTTTCCAATCTCTTGATTGAGCTGGGAGCGCAAGGTGTTGCGATCGAAGATAGTATGGACTATGTGGGAAATGTGGATCGTTTCGGCGAGATTTTCCCAGAGGTCGAGCAACAGGAAGAAATCGTAGTGACAGCCTATTACCCTGATACGGTTGATATAGCAACGGTTGAGGCAGATTTGCAGGCTCGTCTCGCGGAACTAACTGATTTTATGGACTTGGGAGAGGTAAAAATGGGTACGACTGCCTTGACTGAGGAAGACTGGGCAGACAACTGGAAGAAATACTATGAACCTGCTCGCATCACTCATGATTTGACTATCGTGCCATCTTGGACAGACTATGAGGCGACTGCTGGGGAAAAGATTATCAAGCTAGATCCTGGTATGGCCTTCGGGACAGGAACCCACCCAACTACTAAGATGAGCCTCTTTGCCTTGGAGCAGGTTCTTCGTGGTGGGGAAACAGTGCTAGATGTGGGGACTGGTTCAGGGGTTCTCTCTATTGCCAGCTCGCTGCTTGGTGCCAAGGAAATCTTTGCCTACGATCTGGATGATGTAGCAGTTCGAGTTGCTCAGGAAAATATTGAGCTCAACCCTGGAATGGAAAATATCCATGTAGCTGCTGGAGACTTGCTTAAGGGTGTTGAGATTGAGGCAGATGTGATTGTAGCTAATATCTTGGCGGATATCCTCGTTCATCTGACGGATGATGCTTATCGCTTGGTCAAGGATGAAGGCTACCTGATTATGAGTGGAATTATTAAGGATAAGTGGGACATGGTGCGAGAGTCAGCTGAGTCAGCTGGATTTTTCCTTGAAACCCATATGGTTCAAGGGGAATGGAATGCCTGTGTCTTTAAGAAAACCAAGGATATTTCAGGTGTGATTGGAGGCTAGCATGCAACAGTATTTTGTCGAAGGCAGTGCTATCTCTCCTGTTATCATCGAGGACAAGGAAACCAGCAAGCATATGTTTCAGGTTATGCGCTTGAAAGAAGATGATGAGGTTACTTTGGTCTTTGATGATGGAATTAAGCGCTTGGCGCGTGTGCTGGATGTGGAAGCCCGTCAGTTTGAGTTGATCCAAGAATTGGCTGACAATGTGGAACTGCCAGTCCAAGTGACCATTGCATCCGGCTTTCCCAAGGGGGACAAGCTGGAGTTTATCACTCAGAAAGTAACCGAGCTAGGAGCCAGCCAAATCTGGGCCTTCCCTGCCGATTGGTCAGTAGCCAAGTGGGATGGCAAGAAATTGGGTAAAAAGATTGAAAAACTAGAAAAAATCGCCCTTGGAGCAGCCGAGCAAAGCAAGCGAAATCGTGTCCCAAGTATCCAGCTTTTCGAGAAAAAATCAGACTTTCTAGCTCAACTGGACCAGTTTGCCTCTATCATAGTAGCCTATGAAGAGTCGGCTAAAGAAGGAGAAGCCGCTGCGCTTCTACAAGCAGTCTCTGGTCTTGAAAAAGGAGCCAAACTGCTCTTTATCTTTGGTCCAGAAGGTGGTCTGTCACCTGCAGAAATCGAAAGTTTTGAAACTAAGGGAGCGGTTCTTGCAGGACTTGGTCCTCGTATTTTGCGAGCAGAAACAGCACCACTTTACGCCTTATCAGCCCTTAGTGTTTTATTAGAATTAGAGAAATGAGAGGAAGAAAATGGAACAAAAACACCGTTCAGAATTTCCAGAGAAGGAACTTTGGGATTTAACAGCCCTATACCAAGACCGTGAGGATTTCTTGCGTGCAATCGAGAAGGCTCGCGAAGACATCAATCAATTTAGCCGTGATTACAAGGGCAATCTTCATACTTTTGAGGATTTTGAGAAGGCCTTTGCGGAATTGGAACAGATCTACATTCAGATGAGCCATATTGGTAACTATGGCTTTATGCCACAGACGACAGACTATAGCAATGACGAATTTGCCAATATTGCCCAAGCTGGGATGGAATTTGAAACAGATGCCAGCGTAGCCTTGACCTTTTTTGACGATGCCCTAGTGGCAGCAGACGAGGATGTTTTGGACCGTTTAGGTGAATTGCCTCACTTGACGGCAGCCATTCGTCAGGCTAAAATCAAAAAAGCCCACTATCTAGGGGCTGATGTGGAGAAGGCCTTGACCAATCTCGGTGAAGTTTTCTACAGTCCACAGGATATTTATACTAAGATGCGAGCTGGGGATTTTGAAATGGCTGACTTTGAAGCTCATGGCAAGACCTACAAAAATAGCTTTGTTACCTATGAGAATTTCTACCAAAACCATGAGGACGCTGAAGTCCGTGAGAAATCCTTCCGTTCCTTCTCAGAAGGACTTCGTAAGCACCAAAATACAGCTGCAGCAGCCTATTTAGCCCAAGTCAAGTCTGAAAAACTATTGGCAGATATGAAGGGCTACGACTCTGTTTTTGACTATCTTCTAGCTGAACAGGAAGTAGACCGCGCCATGTTTGACCGCCAGATTGACCTCATCATGAAGGACTTTGCACCAGTCGCTCAGAGATACCTCAAGCATGTTGCCAAGGTCAATGGTCTTGAAAAGATGACTTTTGCTGACTGGAAATTGGACTTGGATAGCGCCCTAAATCCTGAAGTGACTATTGAAGATGCCTATGACTTAGTTATGAAGTCGGTAGAACCTTTGGGGAAAGAATATTGTCAGGAAGTTGCTCGTTATCAAGAAGAGCGCTGGGTGGACTTTGCTGCTAACAGTGGCAAGGATTCTGGCGGTTATGCGGCGGACCCATATCGTGTGCACCCTTATGTCCTTATGAGCTGGACAGGCCGTTTGAGTGATGTCTATACCTTGATTCATGAAATCGGGCATTCTGGTCAATTCATCTTTTCGGATAATCATCAGAGTTACTTCAACGCCCACATGTCGACCTACTATGTCGAAGCACCGTCAACCTTCAATGAATTGCTTCTCAGTGATTATTTGGAACACCAGTCTGACGACCCACGTCAAAAACGCTTTGCCCTTGCCCACCGCTTGACAGACACCTACTTCCATAACTTTATCACCCACCTTTTGGAGGCAGCCTTCCAGCGTAAGGTTTACACACTGATTGAAGAAGGAGAAACCTTCGGAGCAAGCAAACTCAACAGCATTATGAAGGAAGTCTTGACGGAGTTCTGGGGAGATGCCATTGAAATTGATGATGATGCAGCTCTGACTTGGATGCGTCAAGCTCACTACTACATGGGTTTATATAGCTACACTTACTCAGCTGGATTAGTCATTTCGACTGCAGGTTACCTTCATCTGAAACATTCAGAAACTGGAGCTGAAGACTGGCTCAATCTCCTCAAATCAGGTGGTAGCAAGACACCGCTTGAGTCAGCCATGATTATCGGAGCCGATATTTCAACAGATAAACCACTCCGTGATACCATCCAATTCTTGTCTGACACAGTTGATCAAATCATCACCTACAGTGCCCAGTTGGGAGAGTAAGGGGAATAGAAAGGTTGTTCTAGAATGATGTTTATGAGTTTGTTAAGCGTCATTCTATTTAGCTTAACTATAGCTATTTTCAAAAATGTCGTTGAAGGTCGTGATGTTAAATTTGAACTTGCTATAGAACTAGTATTGATAGTTAATTACTTCATTTTCTATCAGATTGTATTTAATTGAGAGAGCAAGCTATAAAGAAAATTGAATCTATTTATGGCTAGAGAAGATTATTTGTAAAATATAAATAATATGATTTGTATAGATAAGGTAAATATTTTAAAGAAAGGGTGATTTTATGAAAAAGGAACAAGTGTTGATTGGTTTGGGCGTTGCAACTGCAATGGTAACTGCTTTTAATGGTCATGCACAAGCTGATGAGGTTGTAAATAAACATTCGACTAAGTCAACTGTTAACCAATCAGAAACTAAAAAGGATGCTGACGTTTCAGAATCTGATGTAAAAAATGCGGAAATAAAACTGAATCAAACAATTGAGGAAGAAAAAAATGCTCAGAAGCTTGTTGATAAAATGCAACAAGAGTATACATCTACTGTCACAAATAAGAACAAAGCTGATGATGCTTTGAAACAAACACAAGAATTTGCTAAACAAGCTAGTCCTGAAAAAATTAAAAATGCAGAAAAGGATCTTGTTGCTAAACAGACAACGGTTCGGAAGTCAGAAGAAAGATTGTCAGAAGCAAAAAAAGATGAGAAACAAGCCCAAGCAAGTGTTGAGAAACAAGAAACAGTTGTTAATAAGGCAAAAACTCAAGTTGCTCAGAGAGCAGTTGATGTAAAAAAAGCACAAAATAAAGTAACAGAAGCAGAGAAAACTTTTGATTGGAATACACTACGCGAGATTCAACAAGAAACTGATAAATTGGATGCGAAAGTGAAAGAGAACCAAAATAAAGTAAGTTCTTTAGCGAGTTCAGTATCAAAAACAGAGCAAGAACGAAAAGCGCTTATAGAAAGAGGAAATAAGACACGTTCTACTCTTGAAAAGAATTTAAAATCTGCTGGGGATGAGTTCCATACAGTAACGGTTTCTCATGAGATTAAATCAAATTCTGTTAGTGAAAGTGAGTCTAAAACTCCTCCACTTGATGAAAAAACTTTCGTAGGAAATGATGGTAAGACCAATTATGTTGCTGCGAACGAAGATGTGAATTTTAGTGGTGAAAGAACAGAAACAATTGTTGTAAAATCTAAGGATGATATCCATACTCCTCATGTGGTTGATTATAAGAAAGTTTCTGAATACGTTCGTAACTACTTAATCGAGTTGCGGAGAATAAATGGCATTGATATTCCAGTGCCACCTGTGACTGAAAAGGCTTTGAAATATGGAAAAGCTAGGGCAGATGAAATGGTGGCAAATGATAAACTGTCACATGATACAAAACTAAAAAATCAAGATTTTGGTTTTAAGGATGCAACAGAAAATGCTACAGCTGGGTCAGTTCCAGAAAAGAGTCGATTGAGTGAAAAAGAACTTGCTTATAAAGAGCTTCTATCTTACTTTAATGATTATAGTAATGCATCATTATATGGCGCATCAACTCCGAAAGAAGCAAATACTTTTAACTATGGCCATAGAATTCCCTTGCTTGCTGCATCAGGGACTGGATTTGCTCTTGGAGCATCTTCAAGTAAAAAAACAACTTTTGGAAATTATGGTGTAATGACTTTCATTAGTGAAGCAAAAGGTGTTTATGATACATTACCAACAGTGATTAGCCCATCTGAAAAAAGAAGCTATGTTTATAATGGTAAGACCTATTATTATAATCCAAGCAGTTCATATTTTTTAGCCAGAGCAGAAAATAAAGATGGTGATCCAGACCATAGTGAATTTTATTTTAACGGTAAACGTGTAAAATTTTTACCGAAGACAACTTTCCGTTATGTTTGGAATGAAATCACACATCCTAAAAATCCAGCTTATACAAAAGCTAAAGAGGCTCTGGATAGTTTCAATCGAAAACAAAAAAACGAAGAAACTTTAATGAGGGATAAAATTTCATCACTAAACAAAAATCTTACAATTGCTAAAACAACATTGAATACAGATCAAAAAAATCTGGATAAAACTAAAAAACGTCTTGCAGACTTAACAAAACAAAATCAATCCAAGTTAAACGTTTTAAAATCTGCTAAATCTGAGTTGAGTAAACAACAAACTGCGTTAAATATTGCTAAATCTGAACTTTCGAAGCAAGAATCTCAATTAAATCGATTGAAAGCAATCAAAAATGATAAATCTCATGCTAGTAAGAATGAGGCACAGTCATTAGTCAATGCTAAAAATGATTTGTTGAAGGCGAAACAACATGTCCTTGCTCTCAAAAATGCTCCAAGAAAACTCGAGGAAGCTAAAAAAAGTTTGATGATCGCTAAACAGAAGCTTGAGGAATCTAAAAAAGCACTTGAAAATGCAAATGCTAAACTAAAAAATGCAAAAGTTAAAAAGGAAAATGCTAAGAAAGAATACATCAAAGTATCTGAAGCATTAAAAGTAAGACTTGCTTCCAAAGGAAGTTGGATTCAATCATCTGGTCGTTGGTGGTATAGACATAACAATGGTTCCTATACATCTAATGGATGGGAGCTAATCAATGGAAAATGGTATCATTTTGATCGCTCGGGTTGGATGCAGACTGGATGGGTCAAATCAAGTGGTTCTTGGTACTATCTTAACAATTCAGGCGATATGCAGATTGGATGGGCAAAAGTAGGTAATTCATGGTATTATCTCAATGATTCAGGTGCTATGCAAACTGGATGGTTCAATGTTTCAGGGAAATGGTATTATGCTTACAGTTCTGGTGCTTTAGCAGTCAATACAACTACACCTGATGGATATCATGTCAATTACAATGGGGAATGGATTAAATAGAGAGTTCTGTGCTATTTAAAAAGATTAATACAAACTCCTGTTTTATTCAGTATAGTATAACCATCAAATATAGAGAATTATAACTAATTGCAATACATTAAAAATATACAAATTTTGAAAACAATATTGCAACTGATACGAAATTTCCAAGCAATTTTCTTGAAACACTTTCCCTCTTTTGATAGACTAGTATCTAGTTTTTGAAAAAAGGAGAAAGAAAATGAAAAAATTTGTTGCTGAGTTAATCGGTACGTTCATGCTTGTGTTCATCGGAACAGGAGCTGTTGTTTTTGGAAATGGTCTTGATGGCCTTGGTCACCTTGGAATCGCCTTTGCCTTCGGTTTGGCCATTGTGGTTGCTGCTTACTCAATCGGAACTGTTTCAGGTGCTCACTTGAACCCAGCTGTTTCGATTGCTATGTTTGTAAACAAACGTTTGTCATCAAAAGACCTTGTCAATTACATCCTTGGACAAGTTGTTGGAGCTTTCATCGCTTCTGGCGCTGTCTTCTTCCTCTTGGCGAACTCAGGGATGTCAACTGCTAGTCTTGGTGAAAATGCCTTGTCAAACGGTGTTACTGTCTTTGGTGGTTTCTTGTTTGAAGTCATCGCAACCTTCTTGTTTGTCTTGGTTATCATGACCGTGACTTCAGAAAGCAAGGGTAATGGTGCGATTGCTGGTTTGGTAATCGGTTTGTCATTGATGGCCATGATCCTTGTTGGATTGAATATCACTGGGCTTTCAGTAAATCCAGCCCGTAGCTTGGCTCCTGCTGTCTTGGTAGGTGGCGCAGCCCTTCAACAAGTATGGATTTTCATCCTTGCCCCAATCGTTGGTGGCGTTCTTGCAGCCCTTGTTGCGAAAAACTTCCTTGGAACAGAAGAATAATTGAAACTCAAAAAGCCTTGCTCCTCGTTTTGAGGAACAGGGCTTTTTCTTATCTGTTTATACTCAATGAAAATCAAAGGGCAAACTAGGAAACTAGCCGCAGGCTGTACTTGAGTACGGCAAGGCGACGTTGACGCGGTTTGAATTTGATTTTCGAAGAGTATTAGCGGTTGTCAATTTTCTCTGGATAGAGGTCGTGTTGGAAGAGGCGTTGTTCTGCCAAGCCTTCATACTTAGTTCCTGGCTTACCGTAGTTGTAGTAAGGGTCAATTGAAATGCCCCCACGCGGAGTGAATTTTCCCCAAACCTCTAAATAGCGAGGGTCTAGCAAGTTGACCAAGTCTTTACCGATGGTGTTGATACAGTTTTCGTGAAAATCCCCATGATTTCGGTAACTAAAGAGGTAGAGTTTGAGGGATTTTGACTCGACACAGAGTTTGTCAGGAATGTAGGAAATATAAATGGTCGCAAAGTCTGGTTGAGCAGTGATTGGACACAGTGAGGTAAATTCAGGACAGTTAAATTTGATGAAATAGTCATTTTCCACATGACGATTGTCAAAAGATTCGAGGACATCTGGTTGATAGTCAAAGATGTAGTTGGTTTCTTTGTTGCCCAGTAGGCTGAGGTTTTTCATTTCTTCTTGTTGTGACATGATTTTTTCTTTCTAATCTTAAACACCACGTTGATTATCGTAGAGGAGGGTATGCAGTTGAGGAAGGACGCGGACATTGCCCCAGCTATCGTCGGCAGCGACGCGTTCCCAGAGTTCTTTGAGACGGTCCAGTTGATCTTGGATAATATTTCCTGTAGCCTTGGGTTCAGGATTTCCAGCAGATAAGAAAAGGACATCTGGTTGGTAGCGTTCTTGTATGCCTTTGGCAAAGGCCAAATCTGCATCGTCAAAGACAGGGATTTTAAAGGTGACCTTATCTGGATCCAGTTGGGAAACGATAAAGTCCAAGGTCTCAAAGTTGACTTCCATCTTGGATGAAGGAGGTTTGGGACTGAGAGTGACCTGGTCGATGTCTTTTAACCAATTTTGCCAGCGAGAACCTTGAGTCTCGACAGCAAGGGTGACACCGCGTTCCTTGAGTTTGGTGACCAATTCAGCCATGTTGGCTGCTAGGATAGCAGGATTTCCCCCAGATAGGGTTACATAGTCGTAGCTCCCCAATTTATCCAAGGCAGCAATGACCTCGTCAGCAGTCATACGAGTTGGCTTTTCAGAGCCATCCCAAGTAAAGGCAGAATCGCACCAGTCGCAGTGGTAGTCGCAACCAGCAGTGCGGACAAACATGGTTTTCTGCCCGATAGCACGACCTTCGCCTTGAAAGGTTGGGCCAAAAATTTCTAGAACTGGTAGTTTAAGGACACGTTCCCTAGTCATCTAACCACTCCCGTCTAAACTCCGCAAAGGCAGTCGGAGTCTCATAGAGGCGAACGTATTCCAAACGGAGACCGCGCTCGTCTGGCAACTCTTGACTCATGGTTTGGAAAATCCAGTAAACCATATTTTCAGCAGTCGTGTTCATATAAGGCAAAGTCTCATTGAGATAGCGATGATCCAAGTGGGGTTCTAAGTAGTTCTTGTAGATCGCTTTGATATCTCCGAAATCGTAGGTCATTCCACGTTCATCTAAAAATCCACTGACAGCAATCTGCAGATGATAGGTGTGACCATGAAGGGATTTGCATTTTCCTTCATAGTGAAAGAGATGGTGGGCAGCATCGAAGGTAAATTCTTTTGATACCAAGGTTCTGTGAGGATTGTAGACAAGAGACTCCCCGGTTTCCTGTTTGATTTCTTTGGGTGCAAAAAACATTAGACCTCTCCTTTCTGTGAAAGATAAACATCTAGACCATGTTGCCGTAGGTGGCAGGCTGGGCAATCTCCACAGCCACTTCCGATAATCCCGTTGTAGCAGGTTAAGGTCTTTTCACGAACATAGTCAAAGGCACCGAGTTGGTCGGCTAATTCCCAAGTTTCAGCCTTGTCTAGCCACATGAGAGGCGTTTGGATAACGAAGTCGTAATCCATGGCGAGGTTGAGGGTGACATTGAGGGATTTGACAAAGACATCACGGCAGTCAGGATAGCCTGAGAAGTCTGTCTCGCAGACACCTGTCACGATATCTTTAATGCCCCGTTGCTTAGCAAGAACTGCCGCAAAGGATAGAAAGAGGTGGTTTCGACCGTCAACAAAGGTATTGGGAACCTCTCCTTCTTTTTGCTCAATCTCTAGATCAGAAGTCAAGGCATTTTCAGTGATTTGCCCCAGCAGAGACATATCTAGGATGTGATGACGAACACCTTGTTCCTTAGCGATTTCTCTAGCAACTTGAATTTCGAGATGATGGCGTTGACCGTAGGCAAAGGTGACGGCTTCGACTGTTTCATAGTGTTCTTTAGCCCAAAAGAGGCAGGTTGTGGAATCTTGACCGCCACTAAAGACGACCAAGGCAGATTGACGTTTCATAGTACTCCTTCCAAAATGGGAAATGTTCAGAGCACGCAAAAAGCTCCCTTGAGGGAGCTAAAAAATACCAAGTAGAGGTTTTTTTTAGCGATGGCATGTCCCAAACATCGTAATATTCTACTTACAGTCTAGCATATTTTTTGAAAAATGGCAAAGGGCAAGAAAAAAGAGACCAAAGAAAGTACTTGGTCTCTAGTGTGATTAGCTCAATTCAGCAACGATGGCCTTGATTTGTTCTGCTGTGTGAACACCAGCAACTTGTTTCACCACTTGGCCGTCTTTTTTGAAGAGAAGAGTTGGGATAGACATGATTCCAAAAGCACGAGCTGTGTTTGGATTTTCATCAACGTCCATTTTAACGATTTTCAAGACATCTTCTGAAAGTTCTTCAGACAATTTATCCAAGATTGGACCTTGCATACGACATGGACCACACCAAGTTGCCCAGAAGTCTACCAAGACCAAACCGTCTTTTGTTTCTTGTTCGAATGTTGCATCTGTAATTGCTTTTGCCATTGTATTTCTCCTTTTTTAGTTATATTGGCTTAAATCTTGTTTCATGAGATAGAAGAAGACATCTCCATAAGTCCCATGGTAGTCCAAATCATGACCGTTGTAAGTTAATTTTTGGACGGGGTAGTAGTCTGCGACGCCGATAAGGCAAGCTTGTTGTGAACGATCAAAATCTTCATAAGATTCGAAAGTCACAGTTCTTTCGTTCTTGCTGGCATCTAGATAGGTAATTTCAATCATGTTTAAAACTCCTTTGTTTAATGATGATTTTATTTTACTCCTTGTAAAAGAGAATGTCAAGAAAAATGATTGCGCACGCAACTTTTTTAAAAAATCATCTTAAATTAAGAAATCCAAACCAGTTTCCAAGCTTTCTTCGACAGCTTTTTGTAGAGAGGCCAGTGTCTTTTGCCCATCACTTGTCAGGCAGATAAAGCTAGAGCGTCTATCTTGATCACAACACCTGCGACTAAGCAGACCGCAATTTTTAGCTTCCAAGCGAGCCACCATCCGAGAAACAGCGCTCGGGCTCAGATGAAGCTTATCTGGCAGGTCAATCTGGCGTAGAGATTTTTCTTGAGCCAAGTCCAGATAGTAGAGCAGGTAAAACTCTTTCAAGGTCAGATTTTGCTCGCTCTGCTGGGCAATAGTCTCTTCCAAGAGACTTTCAATTTCTTTCTGACGACGATTGAAGTCAAACCATTTTTCCAAATAGGTCATAGTATCTCCTTTCTTTTTAGAGTTATAAATAGAAGAAGGTCCATTCACGGACAATCTCTGTATCACAAGATGATTGCGCATGCAATAATTATACTACTTTTCAAGAAAGCTGGCAAGAAGGACGCTGGCATCTCTTATCCTAAATCATGCCTGTTTTCACAAGTCAAGAATTGTTTGTATCCCTTTTCCTTTCTAATTTTCATTATCTCTTGTGCATTTCCTTGAAATTTTCTGAAAAAAGAGTAAACTGGTATGCAAGAAGTCTATTTCGTGGAGTTTAGGATGAAATTATATGTTCAATTAATGATTCTCTTTGTGATTTCTCTAATCGGTGAGGGAATCTCCAGTTTCTTTCATTTGCCCATCCCAGGCAGTATTATCGGCTTAATCATTCTCTTTTTAGCCCTGCAATTCAAGTGGCTGAGAACCAGGCATGTCAACATGGTAGGGAATTTCTTGCTGGCCAATATGACCATTCTCTTTTTGCCACCAGCAGTGGGAATCATGGAAAAGTTTGATGTGATTGCTCCCTATCTTTTGCCAATTGTTTTAATTGTCTTTTTTGCAGCAGTCATCAATATTATCCTCATAGCCTTGGTAGTTCAGTTTATCAAGAGACGATTTGAGGGAGATTATGAGAAAGGAGATGCCAAATGACTGAATTTGTTTCCAATCCCCTGTTTGGGCTGGCCCTGTCTATCCTAGCTTATTTAGTAGGAATGCTGATTTACAGACGTTTTCCCCATCCATTGACAACGCCCTTGCTTTTGTCAGCTGTTTTCATTATCATTTTTCTAAAAGTGACGGGTATCTCTTACCAAGATTACTACCAAGGTGGTGTTTATCTGAACAACTTGATTGTTCCATCGACAGTGGCTTTGGGGATTCCGCTTTATAAGAGTTTTCACTTGATGAAGCACCATGCTCGGAGTATTCTCTTTGGTAGTCTGTTAGCAGTAGTTGTCAATACCTCTTTCACAGCCTTTGTAGCCAAAATCTTTGGGATGGACTTTTTCCTAGCCATTTCTCTCTTTCCCAAGTCAGTAACAACCGCTATGGCAGTGGGAATCACAGAAAAATTGCAAGGTTTGACGACCGTGACCTTGGTGGTTGTAGTGGCAACTGGGATTTTAACCAGTGTCATCGGACCAACCCTTTTGAAGTGGTTGAAAATTGACGATCCAGTGGCTGTTGGCCTTTCCCTTGGTGGAACAGGTCACGCAGTTGGAACAGGAACAGCCTTTCGATACGGCTCTGTAGCAGGAGCTATGGGTGGTTTGGCTATCGGTGTCACAGGTATTCTCTATGTCTTTGTCAGCCCTATCGTAGCTAGTTTGATATTGAGTTAAAAAGCAAGGAATTCGGGTTCCTTGCTTTTTCAAATCGTATGTTATAGACTATTACTTTTCTTTGCTTAAGTGAATGACTTGGTCGTAGTGTTTTAAGTCTTCTTCTGTGTAGTGGTGAATGACTTCAATGACTGTTTGAGGTAGGGAGAAGAGCAAGTCGCTAATTTTTCTGCTATTTTCCGAGTCAAGATTGGCCTTAATCTCATCTGCTAAGATGAGTTGGCTATCATGGTAGAGGGCACGAGCGATTTCTAGGCGTTGTTTCTCGCCACCAGATAGACTATCATTTCTGAGCGTTCGATTTTTCAAATGTTCTAATCCTGTTTTTTTGAGGATATGATTTAAAGTATCTGGATTTTTATCCAGTCCCAGAAGGATATTGTCTTCCAGAGAGAGCGTGTCAAAGTAATGGCTATCTTGGAGGATATAGGAACTAAAGCTTGTGATTTCTTGACATGACAGGTTCTGGCCAGCAAAGCGAATCTGTCCACTTGTCGGTGTCTCTTCTCCATGAATGATATTGAGCAGGGTTGTTTTACCAGAGCCACTTTCCCCGATAATAGCAATTTTTTCTCCTTGCTTGATGTGCATGGAAATCGGAGATAAGAGGATATTCCCATCTTTTTCTAGGGAGATGGTGTTAAGCTGGATAGGGAAAATATTTTCTATGCTTCTAGGCGAGATGGAGTCAGACTGACCCAAAAGTTTTTGGTATTTGTTGAGAAGAGTTCGAGTCGCTTTTCGGGTGTTGGTAAAGTAGGCCAACTCTTGGAATTGATAGCCGATATTATGGGAAACTAGATAGATAGCCACAAAACTCGCCGCATCTAAATAATTATAGTAGGTCATAAAGCCACCAATGACGATTGGTGTGACTGAGCAAAAGGCATCGATGCTATTGATAAAGAGACTATTTAAAGTTCGTTGTTTTTCATAGTTGATTTCGGCATCTAGACTGCTTTGTAATTGTTTTTGATAGCGAGTAAAAAAGAAATCTTGCCCCTGATAATGGCGAATTTGTTGGCTACCGCCAATAAAATTTGTCAAGCTTGCTAAGTAGCTCTGGTTAACAGTGGACCGCTTTTCAGAAAGTGAATCCAAACGCTTGGATCCGATAGCACTGCAGAGTACAGGAAAGGAGTAGAAGAGGATGAAAATTAAGCCTAGGTAAAAATTGGTCCACAAGGCATAGAGAATGGACGCAGTGGTGAAACCAAGAGAAGAAATAATGATAACCGTTGGTTCAATATAGCTTTCTTCTAGTTGCTTGACGTCGTTTTCTAGGTCAGACAAAATATCCTTTTCATCAATCTCATAACTGTTTAAAAATCGCTTGAAAATAGCACTCTTGATTCCATATTTGAAGTCAGTAATCAAACGTGCGTAGTAATAGCGTTTCCCAGCTAAGCCTAGTAATAGAATGAGGTTTCCAAGGATTCCTAAAATCAAAACTTTCCAAAGAAGGCCTAGTTCTTGATTGGTAAAACTGGCAACAATATTCTGAACAAGGGCTGGCGTGATAATTGCTTCCAGCCAAGTAATGGCAATAGAAAAGAAGTAAAGTACGAGGTGCTTCTTGGTAACAAATCTTCTCAGCATAAAGAGTTGACCTCCTTATCGATATACATGTAATTAGTTTTAAAGTCATTATACTCCTTTTTATTAAATGCTTCATATAAAAATGTAAATCTTGAGGACGAAAAAAGCCTAGCGAGTTATTGTCGCTAGACTCTGATATTATTGTAAATTAACCTTGTTTTTCAAAATGTGATAAGTTCCTAGATAGTAGATGGCTATAAGAATAACTTCTTCCAGAATAGTCATGATAATACCCATCTGGAACTGATCAGCCCCTCCTGTGGTTGATGGGAAGTAGAAACCAGGGTTAGAACGATAGAAGAGTTCAATAAAGCCAACGACGATTTGGATACCAATGTAGGCTACAATTGACAGTGCGGTACGGTATTCATTGAAAAGCTGTCCAATGGAAATAGCCAAGTAGATGCAGAGGATTCCAGAAATAGTATTTAGTAGGAAGGATACCCCCATAAGAGAGAGTTGAGGAAGATGTGTTTCTATAAATGGAATCAAGTCAGAAGTTGCAAACCAATCTGGAGCCGTTAGGGTCAGAACAATGAAAGCACTGATTGCTAGTACAGTAGTACTGACAATAGACCAGATAAAGGCACCGACTAGTTTGGCTGAGATGATATAATGTTCAGAAACTGGCAATGTCAAAGTCAGATAACCTTGTCGGTCATAGACACTACCTTTGAAGCGTTTAATAATCAAGAAGATAGTTGAAATCACAAGTGTAACCATCAAACCACCAAAGACAGTGGATAGAAAAAATAGCATAGTAGCCTGACTTTCTTGGTAAGGTAGATTTTTAAAGCCTTGTGTCTGTATTCCGATAAAGGCAGAAAGGGCTAGAACGGCAGCGTAGAGGGCTAAATACCACTTGTTAACATTTTTAAATTCGTAGCGAACTAAATTCCAAAACATAATAATCTCCTTTGCTTAGGCCTTAAATTCCTGACGGAAGAGTTGGTCAATGGATTCACCTGACTCATAGCGAATATCATCGACATTTCCTTGACGGACAACTTTTCCGTCTTTGAGGAAGACAATTTCATCCAAGATTGGCTCGATATCAGAAATCAAGTGGGTAGAAATCAAAACGGTAGAAGTTGGGGAGTAGTTATTGATAATGGTATTGAGGATATAATCACGGGCTGCTGGGTCCACCCCGCCAATTGGTTCGTCCAAAACGTAGAGGCGGGCATCACGACTCATAACCAAAATCAGTTGTACCTTTTCCTTGTTTCCTTTTGATAGTTTCTTGAGACGACTATTTTCATCAATTCCTAGGTCTGCAAGTAGATGATGGGCGCGTTCAAGATTGAAATCTTTATAGAAGGTCTTGAAGTAGGTTAGGGCTTCTTTGACCTTCATTTGTTCATTGAGATAGGTCGTATCCGGCAAATAAGCTACGATAGCCTTGGTTGCTGGGCTTGGGTCCATGTCGTTGATCAGGACACGTCCTTGATCTGGTTGTAAGAGGCCATTGATTAGTTTAATCAGGGTTGTTTTTCCTGAGCCATTTGGCCCAAGAAGACCAACAATTTTTCCAGCTGGGATGTCAAGTGAAACATTTTCAAGGGCTGGGGTTTCTCCATAAGATTTGGATACATTTTCAAATGCTAGTAATGACATAGGCTTAAACTCCTTTAATATAATCGCCGACTACGCCTGGTAGTTCTTCTTTTTCATAGCCAAAATGGGTCATGGAGGAAACGAAGTGTTCCAATTCTTCTTCCGATAATTGTTTGCGCGATTGGGTGATCAGTTCCTTATCCTCAGTCACAAATCGTCCAGTTGTTCGCTTGCTGTAGACAAATCCTTCTCGTTCGAGGTCTGACAAGGCTCTTTGGATGGTGTTTGGATTGACACCGGCCTCGCTAGCCAGCTCTCTCACGGTTGGAAGTTGTTGATTGGGTTCCAGTGTATGGGAAACAATCTGAAGCTTGATTTTCTCCATAATCTGTAAATAGATGGGTTTTTTGTTGTCAAATGTCCAGGACATCTTGGTCTCCTTTCTTTTATCCTTTTGTCTTAATTAAATAATACAACAAAACAAAAAACTTGTCAAGCAAAAAGAAGAATTGTTTTGGGAATCGTTTAAAAAATGGTATAATGAAAAGAAAACGATAAGGAGGGAAAGGATGCGTTGTCCAAAATGTGGGGCTACCAAGTCAAGTGTTATCGATAGTCGCCAAGCAGAAGAAGGGAACACTATTCGTAGAAGACGTGAGTGTGACGAATGCCAGCACCGTTTTACAACCTACGAACGGGTAGAAGAAAGAACCTTAGTGGTTGTTAAAAAAGATGGCACACGGGAACAATTCTCCAGAGATAAAATCTTTAATGGGATTATTCGCTCAGCCCAGAAACGTCCTGTGTCAAGTGATGAAATCAACATGGTAGTCAATCGTATCGAACAGAAACTCCGTGGTCGAAATGAAAATGAAATTCAAAGTGAGGACATTGGTTCACTCGTCATGGAGGAGTTGGCTGAACTGGATGAGATTACCTATGTACGTTTTGCCAGTGTATACCGTAGTTTTAAGGATGTGAGTGAGCTAGAGAGCTTGCTCCAACAAATCACCCAGTCCTCTAAAAAGAAAAAGGAAAGATAAATGAAGCCAATTGACCGTTTTTCTTATCTAAAGAATAATCGGGTGTCGCAAGATACCTCATCTCTGGTACAGTGCTACCTCCCGATTATCGGTCAGGAGGCACTGAGCCTTTATCTTTATACAATCAGTTTTTGGGATAATGGCAGAAAGGAATACCTTTTTTCAAGCATTCTTAACCATCTCAACTTTGGGATGGATAGACTGATAAAATCCCTGAAAATCCTATCTGCTTTCAATCTCTTGACCCTCTATCAAAAGGGGGACGTTTATCAGCTAGCCCTCCATGCTCCTCTATCTAGTCAAGACTTCTTGGAGCATCCTGTTTATCGCAGACTTTTGGAGAAAAAGATTGGCGATGTAGCTGTAGAGGATTTGAAAGTTGAGAGTGCTGAGGGAGAAGAAATATCTGTCTCACTCAATCAAATCTTTCCAGATTTGGCAGAACTAGGAAGTCAAGAAGACCTTAGTCTCAAGAAGAAAGTGGCCAACGATTTTGACTTAGACCATTTTCGTCAGCTTATGGCTCGAGATGGGCTTCGCTTTGCGGATGAGCAGTCCGATGTCTTAAACCTCTTTGCCATTGCCGAGGAGAAGAAATGGACTTGGTTTGAAACCTATCAATTGGCTAAGTCAACAGCTGTTTCTCAGGTTATTTCAACCAAACGCATGCGGGAAAAAATTGCTCAAAAACCGGTTTCCTCTGACTTTAGTCCTAAGGAAACAACTATTATCAAAGAAGCTAAAAGTAAGACTGCCCTGCAGTTCTTAGCAGAAATCAAGCAAACACGCAAGGGGACCATTACCCAAACAGAAAGAGAACTCTTGCAACAGATGGCTGGCTTGGGCTTGCTGGACGAAGTCATCAATATCATTCTCTTATTGACCTTTAATAAGGTGGATTCGGCAAATATCAATGAGAAATATGCCATGAAGGTAGCCAATGACTATGCCTATCAAAAAATTCATTCGGCAGAAGAGGCAGTCTTGCGCATTCGTGAGAGAGGGCAGAAGAATCAGGCTCGAAAAAGCAGTAAACCCAGTCCTACCAAGTCCAATGTACCCAAGTGGAGCAATCCAGATTATAAGAATGAAACCAGCGAGGAAACTCGTCTGGAATTAGAACGTAAGAAACAAGAACTATTAGCTCGATTAGAAAAAGGAGGAGATTAGATGGAAAGTGTCGGAGACGTACTCAAACGTCAACCTAGCCGTTTTCATTATCAAGATTTGGTCCAGAAAATCATGAAGGACCCTGATGTTGCGGCCTTTATCCAGCAAGAATCCCTCAGCCCAGAGGAATTGAATCGCAGTATCTCCAAGTTTAATCAGTACATCACCGAGCGTGACAAATTTCTCCGTGGGGATACGGATTATATTGCCAAAGGCTACAAGCCGATTTTGGTTATGAATCATGGCTATGCGGATGTTTCTTACGAAGAAACTCCTGAACTAATTGCGGCTGAAAAAGAAGCGGCTATCAAGAACCGTCTCAAGTTAATCAATCTGCCAGCCAGTCTTAAAAAAGTAAGTTTTGCGGATGTTGATGCAGATGATGAGAAACGTTTCACTGTTTTTCAACGTTTGGTTGAATTTTCAGAAGCCTATCCTCATGTCCGTAAAGGTCTCTATCTCTATGGAGACTTTGGTGTGGGCAAAAGTTTCATGGTGGCTGCCTTAGCCCATGATTTATCAGAAAAACGTGGTGTTTCCTCCACTCTCCTCCACTATCCTAGTTTTGTCATCGATGTCAAAAATGCTATCGGTGATGGCAATGTCAAGACCTTGGTGGATGAGATTAAGCTTTCTGAAGTCCTGATTTTAGATGATATTGGTGCCGAGCAATCAACAGCTTGGGTGCGTGACGAAATCCTGCAGGTCATTCTCCAATATCGGATGCAGGAAGATTTACCGACCTTTTTCACCTCCAACTTCAACTTTGAAGAATTAGAGCTGCATTTCGCTAAAGGGAAACATGGAAATGACGAAACCTGGGAAGCCAAACGAGTCATGGAACGCATCCGATATTTGGCTGAAGAGACTCGTTTAGAAGGAGTGAACCGTCGATGACAGAAACAATTAAACTGATGAAAGCTCATAAGTCTGTTCGAAGATTTAAAGAGCAAACCCTCCCTCAGGAGGACTTGACTGAAATCCTGACAGCAGCCCAGATGGCCTCGTCTTGGAAGAATTTCCAATCCTACTCTGTGATTGTAGTCCGAAGTCAAGAAAAGAAAGATGCTCTGTATGAATTGGTGCCTCAAGAAGCCATTCGCCAGTCAGCTGTTTTCCTTCTCTTTGTCGGAGATTTGAACCGTGCAGAAAAGGGAGCACGACTCCATACGGATACCTTCCAACCTCAAGGTGTAGAAGGTCTCTTGATTAGTTCAGTCGATGCGGCTCTTGCTGGACAAAATGCCCTGTTGGCAGCTGAAAGCTTGGGCTATGGTGGTGTGATTATCGGTTTGGTTCGATACAAGTCAGAAGAAGTGGCAGAGCTTTTTAACCTGCCTGACTACACCTATCCTGTCTTTGGGATGGCACTGGGTGTGCCAAATGAAGAACATGAAGTCAAACCTCGCTTGCCATTGAATCAAGTGGTGTTTGAGGAAGAATATCAGGAACAAACAGTTGATGCGATTGAGGCTTATGACCGTGTACAGGCGGACTATGCTGGAGCGCGTGCGACCACAAGCTGGAGTCAGCGCCTAGCAGAACAGTTTGGTCAAGCTGAACCAAACTCAACTAGAAAAAATCTTGAACAGAAGAAGTTATTGTAGAAAGTGAGAAATTATGGCCCTACCAACTATTGCCATTGTAGGACGTCCCAATGTTGGGAAATCAACCCTATTTAATCGGATCGCTGGTGAGCGAATCTCCATTGTAGAAGATGTCGAAGGAGTGACACGTGACCGTATCTATGCAACGGGTGAGTGGCTCAATCGTTCTTTTAGCATGATTGATACAGGAGGAATCGATGATGTCGATGCTCCTTTCATGGAACAAATCAAGCACCAGGCAGAAATTGCCATGGAAGAAGCTGATGTTATTGTTTTTGTCGTGTCTGGTAAGGAAGGAATTACCGATGCAGACGAATACGTAGCCCGTAAGCTTTATAAGACCCACAAACCAGTTATCCTCGCAGTCAACAAGGTGGACAACCCTGAGATGCGAAATGATATCTATGATTTCTATGCCCTTGGTTTGGGTGAACCATTGCCTATCTCATCTGTCCATGGTATCGGTACAGGGGATGTGCTAGACGCTATCGTAGAAAATCTTCCAAATGAATATGAAGAAGAAAATCCAGATGTTATAAAATTTAGCTTGATTGGTCGTCCAAACGTTGGAAAATCAAGCTTGATCAATGCTATCTTGGGCGAAGATCGTGTTATTGCTAGTCCCGTTGCTGGAACGACTCGTGACGCCATTGATACCCACTTTACAGATACAGATGGTCAAGAGTTTACCATGATTGATACGGCTGGTATGCGTAAGTCTGGTAAGGTTTATGAAAATACTGAGAAATATTCTGTCATGCGTGCCATGCGAGCTATTGACCGTTCAGATGTAGTCTTGATGGTCATCAATGCGGAAGAGGGTATCCGTGAATACGACAAGCGTATCGCAGGATTTGCCCATGAAGCTGGTAAAGGAATGATTATTGTGGTCAACAAGTGGGACACGCTTGAAAAAGACAACCACACCATGAAAAACTGGGAAGAAGATATCCGTGAGCAGTTCCAATACCTGCCTTACGCACCGATTATCTTTGTATCAGCCTTGACCAAGCAACGTCTTCACAAACTTCCTGAGATGATTAAGCAAATCAGTGAAAGTCAAAATACACGTATTCCATCAGCTGTTTTGAACGATGTCATCATGGATGCTATTGCTATCAATCCAACACCGACAGACAAAGGAAAACGCCTCAAGATTTTTTACGCTACCCAAGTGGCAACCAAACCACCGACCTTTGTTATCTTTGTCAACGAAGAAGAACTCATGCACTTTTCTTACCTGCGTTTCTTGGAAAATCAAATTCGCAAGGCCTTTGTTTTTGAAGGAACACCGATTCATCTCATCGCAAGAAAACGTAAATAAAAAAGTAGAATCTGGAATGACATTTCCAGATTTTTTTGATAGAATGAAGTTGAAGAAAACGCTATCAAAGAGAGGTGTTGAAGATGGAACATTTGTTTAAATTCTTACTTTTAGCACCTTACTTTTATTTTGATAACTGGATTGAAAAGGCCAACAGAAATAGTAAATTTTTCCCAATTTTTTACTATTTTTACTGGGTTTACATCCCTCTCTATTCTCTTTTTAGTCTTGCTTGGACAGTTGTTTCAGTTCTGTTTTTCAATATCGTCTTGAGAAATGTGACAGATATCAAGTTTTGGGTCATTTGGTTTCTTTTTATTCTGGTAGCTATTGGTGTGAATTGGTTAACTTATTCCTGTTTCAAAAAAATGTTTCGCTTGAGACGGGAACTAGGGAAGTCTAAGGGTGGAAGGCATTGATTTATATCGGTTTCTATTTATAGGAGGTGGCTTATGGCACATCTAACATCATTTATTACACGCTATTCTAAAGTCTATATTGGTTTAGTTCTGCTGATCTGGCTTGCTTTCTTCTTTCTTCCTTGGGGCAGTCCGGTTCTGGGGATAACGATTGACCTCTTCATCATTCAGAAAGTTTTGCTAGTTTTTGGAATTCTGTCCATTTTGATGGCCTTGATGTCCAAGAAAGTCAGTCTCTTTGTTTTTGGACTTATCTGCTGTCTTTCTCTTTGGATTAATCTATTTATCTTATTTGCTCTTTTGCCAATTTTTGGCAATTAAAGTATCATAAAAGTCAGAGAGGTTAGCTTGGAAACTAGCCTCTTTTTCCTTTTCAAAATGGGGATTCTTCCTTGAAAATAATCAGTAATTGTGCTAAAATTAAAAGAACATTCTAAAATATTCGGAATTTAAAGTAAGGAAAAACATGGCTAATATTTTAAAAACAATTATCGAAAATGATAAAGGAGAAATCCGTCGTCTGGAAAAGATGGCTGACAAGGTTTTCAAATACGAAGACCAAATGGCTGCTTTGACAGATGACCAACTAAAAGCAAAAACAGTTGAATTTAAAGAACGTTATCAAAATGGAGAATCACTGGATTCATTGCTTTATGAAGCATTTGCGGTTGTCCGTGAAGGTGCTAAACGTGTCCTAGGTCTCTTCCCTTATAAGGTTCAGGTTATGGGGGGAATCGTTCTTCATCATGGTGACGTGCCAGAAATGCGTACAGGGGAAGGGAAAACCTTGACTGCGACTATGCCAGTATACCTCAATGCTCTCTCAGGTAAAGGGGTTCACGTAGTTACGGTTAATGAATATCTATCAGAACGTGACGCGACTGAGATGGGTGAATTGTACTCATGGCTTGGTTTGTCAGTAGGGATTAACTTGGCTGCCAAATCTCCAATGGAGAAAAAAGAAGCCTATGAGTGTGATATTACCTACTCAACCAACTCAGAAATCGGATTTGACTACCTTCGTGATAACATGGTCGTTCGCGGTGAAAACATGGTACAACGTCCGCTTAACTATGCCTTGGTCGATGAGGTTGACTCAATCTTGATTGACGAGGCCCGTACACCTTTGATTGTATCAGGTGCTAATGCGGTTGAAACTAGTCAGCTCTACCACATGGCAGACCACTATGTAAAATCTTTGGATAAAGACGACTATATCATTGATGTGCAGTCTAAAACCATTGGTTTGTCTGATTCAGGGATTGACAAAGCTGAAAGTTACTTCAAGCTTGAAAATCTCTATGACATCGAAAACGTAGCTCTGACTCACTTTATCGATAACGCCCTTCGTGCCAACTACATCATGCTTCTCGATATTGATTATGTGGTGAGCGAAGAGCAAGAAATCTTGATCGTCGACCAATTTACAGGTCGTACCATGGAAGGTCGTCGTTATTCTGATGGATTGCACCAAGCCATTGAAGCCAAAGAAGGTGTGCCAATCCAAGATGAAACCAAGACATCTGCCTCAATCACTTACCAAAACCTTTTCCGTATGTACAAGAAATTGTCTGGTATGACGGGTACTGGTAAGACTGAGGAAGAAGAATTCCGTGAAATTTACAACATTCGTGTTATTCCAATCCCAACAAACCGTCCAGTTCAGCGTATTGACCATCCAGACTTGCTTTTTGCTAGCATTGAAGCTAAGTTTAAGGCCGTTGTTAAAGACGTTAAGGCTCGTTACCAAAAAGGTCAGCCTGTCTTGGTTGGTACAGTTGCGGTTGAAACCAGTGACTACATTTCTAAAAAATTGGTCGAAGCTGGTGTTCCTCACGAAGTCTTGAACGCCAAAAACCACTATAAAGAAGCCCAAATCATCATGAATGCTGGTCAGCGTGGTGCTGTTACCATCGCAACTAACATGGCCGGTCGTGGTACCGACATCAAGCTTGGTGAAGGTGTTCGCGAATTGGGTGGACTTTGTGTTATTGGTACAGAACGCCATGAAAGCCGTCGTATCGATAATCAGCTTCGTGGACGTTCAGGTCGTCAGGGAGACCCAGGTGAATCACAATTCTACCTCTCTCTCGAAGATGATTTGATGAAACGTTTTGGTTCTGAACGCTTGAAGGGAATCTTTGAACGTCTCAACATGTCTGAAGAGGCGATTGAGTCTCGTATGTTGACGCGTCAAGTTGAAGCAGCACAAAAACGTGTCGAAGGAAATAACTATGATACCCGTAAACAAGTCCTTCAATACGATGATGTCATGCGTGAACAACGTGAAATTATCTACGCTCAACGTTACGACGTCATCACTGCAGACCGTGACTTGGCACCTGAAATTCACTCAATGATTAAACGCACGATTGGTCGTGTCGTTGATGGTCATGCGCGTGCCAAACAAGATGAAAAACTAGAAGCGATTTTGAACTTTGCTAAGTACAACTTGCTTCCAGAAGATTCTATTACGATGGAAGATTTGTCAGGCTTGTCTGATAAGGCTATCAAGGAAGAACTCTTCCAACGTGCCTTGAAGGTTTACGATAGTCAGGTTTCAAAACTACGAGATGAAGAAGCAGTTAAAGAATTCCAAAAAGTTTTGATTCTACGAGTGGTAGATAATAAGTGGACAGATCATATCGATGCCCTCGATCAATTGCGTAACGCGGTTGGACTTCGTGGCTATGCTCAAAACAACCCTGTTGTTGAGTATCAGGCAGAAGGTTTCCGTATGTTTAATGACATGATTGGTTCGATCGAATTTGATGTGACACGTTTGATGATGAAAGCACAAATTCATGAACAAGAAAGACCACAAGCAGAGCACCATATCAGTACAACGGCGACTCGCAATATCGCTGCCCACCAAGCAAATATGCCTGAAAATCTGGATTTGAGTCAGATTGGACGGAATGAACTTTGCCCATGTGGTTCTGGTAAGAAGTTTAAAAACTGTCACGGTAAAAGACAATAAAATGAGATAGTTTAGAGGCGGATACCTTGTGAAAAGTAAATTTTTACTTGGTATCCGTTTGCTTTATAAGGAGATGAGTTATGGTATTTACAGCAAAAAGTCCTAAAATTAATATTGAAGAAGTTCGTGCCTTATCAAAATTAGAAGGCCAAGCTTTGGAGAGAAAATCACAGCGCGATAAAGAGCTAGAAGCCATTATACGTGGAGAAGACCAGCGGATTCTCTTGGTAATCGGGCCATGCTCATCTGACAATGAAGAAGCTGTCCTTGAATACGCTAAGCGTTTGGCAGCTCTACAAGAAGAAGTTGCAGACCGTATCTTTATGGTTATGCGTGTTTACACTGCCAAACCTCGTACCAACGGAGATGGCTATAAGGGCTTGATTCACCAGCCTAATGCGACGGAAGCGCCAAGTCTCATCAACGGAATTAAAGCCGTGCGCCATCTTCACTATCGTGTCATCACGGAAACAGGTATGACGACAGCTGATGAAATGCTTTATCCTGAAAATCTTCCTCTTGTGGATGATTTGATTTCTTACATGGCGGTTGGTGCTCGTTCAGTTGAAGACCAGCAACACCGCTTTGTGGCAAGTGGGGCAGATTTCGCGACTGGCTTTAAAAATCCAACCTCTGGAAATCTCAATGTTATGTTTAATGGGATTTATGCTGCACAAAACAAACAAAGTTTCCTTTTTCTTGGAAAAGAAGTAGAAACAACTGGGAACCCGCTATCGCACGCCATTCTTCGTGGAGCAATCAATGAGTATGGTAAGAATATTCCCAACTACTACTATGATAATTTGATGGATACCATTGCTCAGTATGAAAAAATGGGCTTGGAAAATCCCTTTATCATCGTCGATACTAATCATGACAACTCTGGTAAGCAATACATGGATCAGATTCGAATTGTCCGCCAGACCTTGATTAACCGTGATTGGAATGAAAAGATCAAGCAGTATGTTCGTGGCTTTATGATTGAGTCTTATCTAGAAGACGGCCGTCAAAACGAACCGGAAGTATTTGGCAAGTCTATCACAGACCCTTGTCTTGGCTGGGATAATACGGAAGCCCTTGTCAGAGAAATCTACCAAACGCTAGGAGAATAAGATGACATTTATTGAAAAAGGTCAAGAAATCGATATTGAAGCAATCAAGGCAGAAACTCAATTGTCTGCGGAAGCCTTGCGACTAAAGGAGCGTCGTGATAGAGAATTGGCAGACATTATTTCAGGTGAAGATGACCGTATCCTTTTGGTGATTGGTCCTTGCTCTTCTGATAATGAAGAGGCTGTCTTGGAATATGCCCGCCGTTTGTCCGCCTTGCAAAAGAAGGTGGCGGACAAGATTTTCATGGTTATGCGTGTTTATACAGCTAAACCACGTACCAACGGAGACGGCTATAAAGGTTTAGTTCACCAGCCAGATACTTCTAAGGCTCCAAGTCTGATTAACGGTTTGCAGGCTGTGCGTCAGTTGCACTACCGTGTGATTACAGAGACTGGTTTGACAACGGCAGATGAGATGCTTTATCCGTCAAATCTGGTCTTGGTAGATGATTTGGTCAGCTACCATGCTGTGGGAGCTCGTTCTGTGGAAGACCAAGAGCACCGCTTTGTGGCCTCAGGGATTGATGCACCAGTCGGGATGAAAAATCCAACTTCTGGAAATCTTGGTGTTATGTTTAATGGCATCTATGCCGCTCAGAACAAACAGACCTTCCTCTTCCATGGTCAAGAAGTTGAGACTTCAGGAAATCCCTTGGCCCACGTCATCCTTCGTGGTGCAGTTAATGAATATGGAAAAAATGAGCCTAACTTTTACTATGAAACTCTGCTAAATGCTATTGAGCGTTATAAAACTATGGGGCTTGAAAATCCCTTTATCCTCATTGACACCAACCATGATAACTCAGGCAAGCAATATATGGAGCAGATTCGAATTGTTCGCCAGACCTTGCAAAATCGTGATTGGAATGAGAAGATTAAAAAGACGGTTCGAGGCTTTATGATTGAATCTTATCTAGCGGATGGTCGTCAAAACCAACCAGAGGTCTTTGGTTGCTCTATTACCGATCCTTGTCTAGGTTGGGAAAACACAGAGGCTTTGGTAGAAGAAATTTATGCTACCTTAACAAAATAAGTGAAAAGGATGGAGTTGGGGGATCTCAACTCCTTTTGATGAGAATGATAGTTGGACACGGAATTGACATCGAAGAATTGGCTTCGATAGAAAGCGCAGTTACACGACATGAGGGCTTTGCTAAGCGCGTGCTGACCGCTAAGGAAATGGAACGGTTTAACAGCCTTAAAGGGCGCAGACAAATCGAATATTTAGCTGGTCGCTGGTCGGCTAAGGAGGCCTTTTCCAAGGCTATGGGAACTGGTATTGGAAAACTGACCTTTCAGGATTTGGAAGTCTTGAACAACGAAAAAGGGGCTCCCTATTTTAGTCAGGCGCCATTTTCAGGAAAAATTTGGCTATCGATCAGCCATACAGATCAGTTTGTGACAGCCAGTGTCATTTTGGAGGAAAATCATGAAAGCTAGTCCACATAGACCGACCAAGGCTCTGATTCATCTGGGAGCTATTCGACAAAATATCCAGCAGATGGGGGCTCATATCCCTGAAGGAACGCTCAAGTGGGCAGTGGTTAAGGCCAATGCCTATGGACATGGTGCTGTAGCTGTTGCGACGGATATTCAAGATGATGTTGATGGTTTTTGCGTTTCCAATATTGATGAGGCTATTGAACTCAGACAGGCTGGACTCAGCAAGCGAATCCTCATTTTAGGAGTTTCTGAAATCGAAGCTGTTGCTCTAGCTAAAGAATACGACATCACCTTGACAGTGGCTGGACCGGAGTGGATTCAAGTATTGTTAGATAAGGAATCAGACCTAACTGGATTGACAGTTCACCTCAAGATTGATTCAGGAATGGGACGAATTGGTTTTCGAGAGGCTTGTGAGGCTGAGCAGGCTCAAGACTTGCTCCAACAACATGGTGCTTGTGTTGAAGGGATTTTTACCCATTTTGCGACTGCAGATGAAGCATCAGATGCCTACTTTAATAAGCAGTTAGAACGGTTTAAAACTATTTTGGCTAGTATGAAGGAAGTTCCAGAGCTGGTACATGCTAGCAACTCGGCAACGACTCTTTGGCATGCAGAGACTATTTTTAATGCCGTTCGTATGGGAGACGCTATGTATGGCCTGAATCCCAGCGGAGAGGTCTTGGACTTACCTTATGACCTGACCCCAGCCTTGACCTTGGAATCTGCTCTGGTTCATGTCAAGACAGTTCCGGCTGGGGCTTGCATGGGCTACGGAGCAACCTATCAGGCAGATAGCGAGCAAGTCATTGCGACGATACCAATCGGCTATGCGGATGGTTGGACACGTGACATGCAGAATTTCTTTGTCTTGGTAGATGGCCAAGCTTGTCCAATCGTCGGCAGGGTTTCGATGGACCAAATCACCATTCGTTTACCTAAGCTTTATCCCTTAGGAACCAAGGTAACCTTGATTGGTTCTAACGGGGGCAAGGAAATCACAGCTACTCAGGTAGCGACCTACCGTGGAACCATTAACTATGAGGTGGTTTGTCTCCTCAGCGACCGCATTCCGAGAGAATATTATTAAAAAAGAAAGGAGTGGAGCATGAATTTACATCAACCCTTGCATGTCTTACCTGGTGTGGGACCAAAGTCAGCAGAAAAATACGCTAAACTAGGAATTGAAAACTTGCAAGACCTCTTGCTCTACTTTCCTTTCCGTTATGAAGATTTCAAGACCAAGCAGGTGATGGAACTAGAAGACGGTGAGAAGGCGGTTCTTTCTGGTCAAGTTGTGACTCCTGCCAGTGTCCAGTATTATGGTTTCAAGCGCAATCGTCTGCGCTTTAGCCTCAAGCAGGGAGAAGTCGTTTTTGCGGTGAATTTCTTTAACCAGCCTTATCTAGCTGATAAGATAGAGTTGGGAGCAACTCTTGCTGTCTTTGGAAAATGGGATCGTGCCAAGGCTAGTTTGACAGGGATGAAGGTCCTGGCTCAGGTGGAAGATGACCTCCAACCTGTCTATCGACTGGCTCAGGGAATTAGTCAGGCCGGTCTGGTCAAGGTCATCAAGACAGCCTTTGATCAGGGGCTGGACCTCTTGATTGAGGAAAATCTTCCCCAGTCTTTGCTGGACAAATACAAACTCATGTCTCGTTGTCAGGCGGTTCGTGCTATGCATTTTCCTAAGGATTTGGCAGAATACAAGCAGGCCCTTCGCCGTATCAAGTTTGAGGAACTCTTTTATTTCCAAATGCAATTGCAGACGCTCAAGTCTGAAAATAGGGTTCAGGGAAGTGGTCTGGTCCTGAATTGGTCTCAGGAAAAGGTGACAGCTGTCAAAGAAAACCTGCCTTTTGCCCTGACTCCAGCTCAAGAAAAGAGTTTGCAGGAAATTTTGACCGACATGAAGTTCGACCATCATATGAATCGTCTCCTGCAAGGAGATGTGGGTAGCGGAAAAACAGTAGTTGCTGGTTTGGCCATGTTTGCGGCAGTGACGGCTGGATACCAAGCAGCCCTCATGGTACCGACAGAAATTTTAGCGGAGCAACACTTTGAAAGTCTACAGAATCTCTTTCCAGACTTGAAATTGGCTCTCTTGACAGGTTCCTTGAAAGCTGCAGAAAAGAGAGAAGTCTTGGAGACCATTGCCAAGGGTGAGGCTGATTTGATTATCGGAACACACGCTCTGATTCAGGATGGGGTGGATTATGCTCGTCTTGGCTTGATTATCATCGATGAGCAGCACCGTTTTGGTGTAGGGCAAAGGCGCATATTACGGGAAAAAGGCGCCAACCCAGATGTCCTCATGATGACAGCGACTCCGATTCCACGGACGCTGGCTATCACAGCATTTGGCGATATGGATGTTTCCATTATCGACCAGATGCCAGCAGGTCGGAAACCCATTGTGACACGCTGGATCAAGCATGAGCAACTACCTCAGGTCTTGACTTGGTTAGAGGGGGAAATCCAAAAAGGTTCTCAAGCCTACGTCATCTCTCCCTTGATTGAAGAATCAGAAGCTCTGGATTTGAAAAATGCCATTGCCTTATCAGAGGAATTGACAGCTCATTTTGCAGGTAAGGCAGAGGTGGCTCTTCTACATGGTAAGATGAAGAGTGATGAAAAAGATCAAATCATGCAGGATTTCAAGGAGAAAAAAACGGATATTCTGGTTTCGACGACGGTTATCGAGGTTGGGGTCAATGTTCCCAATGCGACGGTCATGATTATCATGGATGCGGATCGCTTTGGGCTCAGCCAGCTTCACCAGCTCAGAGGTCGTGTTGGACGGGGGGACAAGCAGTCCTATGCTGTTCTTGTTGCCAATCCCAAAACTGATTCAGGGAAAGATCGCATGCGCATTATGACAGAAACTACTAATGGATTTGTCCTTGCGGAGGAAGATTTGAAAATGCGTGGTTCAGGTGAGATTTTTGGAACCAGACAGTCAGGACTCCCAGAGTTCCAAGTGGCTGATATCATTGAAGATTTTCCGATTTTAGAAGAAGCTAGAAAGGTGGCTAGCTATATCAGTTCTATTGATGGGTGGCAAGAGGATCCAGAATGGCGTATGATTGCCCTTCATTTGGAAAAGAAAGAGTATCTAGATTAAGCTTTCTCTAAGGAAAACTTAAGCTAGCTTTTAGATTTAACCTTTATACTAGAGTCATCAAAAAGAAACGAGGACTCTCACATGACCGTAACGATTAAAGTAAATTACAAAACCACTTTCCAAAAGAAAGAAGCAAAAAATTAAGATTGAGCAGAAGAAGAAAGAGCGAAAATGCTCTTTTTTCATTTCTAAAACTACTTTCAGTCGATAGGTTTGAGGGAGAAAATCTAAAATCTCTTTCTATTTACTCTTCTTTCTTGCAATGCTTTTCTAGATATGCTACAGTTGTGGTAGCGATTACAAAAAATGAAGGAGCATGCTATGAAAAATCCAGCTTTGTTAGAAGACATCAAGACTTATAAAGGACGGGATGAGGTTCCAGAAGACTTTGATGCTTTCTGGGATGAGGAAGTGAAAAAAGTTTCCACTCTTCCAGCCTACCAGTTGGAGGAAAGAGATTTCCATATTTCTCAAGTCAAGTGCTATGAGCTCACTTTTGAAGGAAGCAAGGAAGGCAAGGTCTATGCACGCGTCGTTCTTCCAAAGAGTGATGAGAAGGTTCCGATAATCTTCCATTTCCATGGTTATATGGGGCGTGGCTTGGACGATGATGTTTGCTATCCTATTACCCAGTTTGCGATTTACAACCGTCTGACCTGTGACAAGTCCTATCGTATCATGCCAGAGTATGCTCACGAAGCCATGAATGTATTTGTCAATGATCAAGTTTACAACTGGCTCTGTGGTAGTGAGATTTCTTTTAAGTATATAAAGTGATGAATGAGAGAGCCAGTAGCTCTCTTTTTTGTTATAAATGTTGAAAGTACTTTTAAGAATATTAAAATATTAAAATATTTCTGAAAGTAAAATCTATTCTATGACAAGCTTGAGATAAACCTATGACTTTATTGTATAATAAAGAAAAAGTCTCTAGGAAAGGAGTGAAAGAGCTACTGTTTGGATTACAGCTAGCTAAATTTTGAAAGAGAGAAGGAGAGGAACTCTCGTTTATTAATTACTTTCTTGTGTTTTCCTATGGTCGGGAGTAAAAATTTTAAAACAAAAAGAAAGCGCTTTATTTTTTGGTGATATTGAAAGGTAGAAAGATGAATCAGAAGAATTATGACAGAAAACAAAGATATGGTATTCGTAAATTTGCAGTGGGTGTAGCCTCTGTAACCATTGGTGCTGTGGTGTTTGGAGTAAACCCTGTATTGGCAAATGAACAAGGAAACTCAACTGTAACTGCAGCTGAAAATAACAATCAAGGTTTATCAGAATTACCAAAAGAAGTTTCTTCAGGAAGTCTTGCTCATTTAGATAGTGAATTAGCTGGAAAATTGGCAACAGCAAAAGATAATGGTGTGGAAGTTGACCAGGATAAGTTGAAGAAAAATGAGACTGCTGAAGCAGAGACAACCACTCCAACAAATACACCTGCAGCTGACAATACACCAGCTCCTGCTGATAAACCAGAAACAGATTCTGCAACTACAGAAGCAAGTAACAAGGAGCAAAATAAAGAAGAAGAGGGAGTACTTCCTCGAGATTATTATGCTAGAGACATCGCAAACGCAACTCCAGTAGTAGAAAAAGAAGATGTTGAAACAAATTCGGAAAATGGTCAGCGTGTAGACCTAGCCAGTGAATTAGATACATTGAAGAAACTTCAAAATGCGACCATTCATGTGGAATTCAAGCCAGATGCCAAAGCTCCAGCATTTTATAATCTATTCTCAGTGTCTAGTGATAAGAAAAAAGATGAGTACTTCACAATGGCTGTTCTCAATAATACAGCCTTAATTGAGGGGCGTGATGCAAATGGAGCACAATTTTATGATAAATATACGGATGCTCCATTACAAGTACGTCCTGGCCAGTGGAATTCAGTAACGTTCACAGTTGAAAAACCGACAGAAGAATTACCTCATGGTCGAGTGCGCCTCTACGTGAACGGGGTATTATCTCGAACAAGTCTGAAATCTGGTCATTTCATCAAAGATATGCCAGATGTAACGCATGCTCAAATCGGAGCAACCAAGCGTGCTAGTAATACTGTTTGGGGATCCAATCTACAAGTTCGGAACCTAACTGTCTATGATCGTGCTTTAACACCAGATGAAGTTCAAACACGGAGTCAACTATTTGAAAGAGGTGATTTGGAAAAGAAACTTCCAGAAGGTGCGAAAATCTCAGAGAAAGAAGATGTTTTTGAAGGCGGAATGCATAACCAACCAAATAAAGATGGGATCAAGAGTTATCGTATTCCTGCTCTTCTTAAGACAGATAAAGGCACTCTGATTGCTGGTGCAGATGAACGTCGTCTTCATTCAAGTGACTGGGGTGATATCGGCATGGTCGTTAGACGAAGTGAGGATAAGGGGAAGACATGGAGCGACCGAGTAACGATTACAAATTTACGAGCCAATCCAAAAGCTTCTGATCCATCAATCGGTTCACCAGTGAATATCGATATGGTTTTAGTTCAAGATCCTGAAACAAAACGAATTTTTTCTATCTATGATATGTTCCCAGAAGGGAAAGGAATCTTTGGAATGGCTGATCAAAGAGAAGAAGCCTATAAACAAATCGATGGTAAAACCTACCAAATTCTCTATAAAGAAGGTGAAGACGGCTCCTATACAATACGTGAAAATGGCACAGTTTATACCCCGGATGGGAAACCAACAGATTATCGTGTTGTAGTAGATCCGGTGAAACCATCTTATAGTGATAAGGGTGATTTATATCAAGGGGATCAACTATTAGGAAATATTTATTTCACAAGCAATAAAACGTCTCCATTTAGAGTCGCTAAAGATTCTTATCTATGGATGTCTTACAGTGATGATGATGGTAAGACTTGGTCAGCACCTCAAGATATTACTCCAATGGTCAAAGCTGATTGGATGAAATTCTTGGGTGTGGGTCCTGGAGTGGGGATAACCCTTCGTACCGGTCCAAATAAAGGTCGAATCGTCGTTCCTGTCTATACGACTAACCGTACCAACCACCTCAATGGTTCTCAATCATCTCGAATCATCTACTCAGATGACCATGGTAAGACTTGGCATATGGGGGGAGGTGTCAACGACAATCGTACGCTTTATGATGGTACAGTTGTTGATTCAAGCACCATGAACAATTATTATGCTCAAAATACAGAGGCTTCTGTTGTTCAGTTAAATAATGGTGATCTCAAACTATTTATGCGTGGTTTGACAGGTGATCTACAGGTTGCGACAAGTCATGATGGTGGTCTAACTTGGGACAATAACGTTGATCGCTATGATGTGCCAGATGTTTATGTTCAAATGGCCGCGACTCATACGGTTCAAAATGGTAAAGAGTATATTCTCTTGGCGAATGCGAACGGTCCAGGTCGTAAAAATGGTTATATTCGAGTGGCTCGTGTTGAAGAAGATGGCCAGTTAACTTGGTTGCATCATCATTTGATTCAGGAAGGTGAATATGCTTATAACTCTCTTCAACAAATTGGACCGGATGAATTTGGACTTTTATATGAGCACCATGCTCCAGGGGGGGTTCCATATACACTTTCCTTCAAGAAATTCAACTGGGATTTCTTGACCAAGGAAAGAATTTCTCCTAAAGAAGCAAAAGTAAAATATGCTATTCAAAAATGGCCAGGTATTATTGCGATGGAGTTTGATTCGGAAGTATTGGTAAATAAGGCTCCGACCCTTCAGTTGGCAAATGGCAAGACAGCAACCTTTATGACCCAGTATGATACAAAAACTCTCCTATTCACAATAGATCCAGAGGATATGGGTCAAAGGATTACAGGTCTAGCTGAGGGTGCAATTGAAAGCATGCACAATTTACCAGTTTCTTTAGCTGGATCTAAATTAAGCGATGGCATAAATGGAAGTGAAGCTGCGATAAATGAAGTTCCAGAATTTACAGGTGGAGTTAATGGCGTTGAGGCTGCAGTAACTGAAGAAGCTCCTGAATATACAGGTCCATTGGCAACAGTAGGAGAAGAACCAGCACCAACAGTAGAAAAACCAGAATTTACAGGTGGAGTTAATGGCGTTGAGGCTGCAGTAACTGAAGAAGCTCCTGAATATACAGGTCCATTGGCAACAGTAGGAGAAGAGCCAGCACCAACAGTAGAAAAACCGGAGTTTACAGGTGGAGTGAATGGAGTAGAAGCTCTTGTAACAGAAATTCCTGAATACACTGGTCCCTTAGCAACAGTAGGAGAAGAACCAGCACCAACAGTAGAAAAACCGGAATTCAAAGGGGGTGTAAATTCAGTTCTAGCAGCTTCAAATGAGGTTCCGGAATATAGAGGTGGTGCTAACTTTGTCTTGGCAGCTTCAAATGCTCTTCCTGAGTATAAAGGAGGCGTTAATGGCTCTGAGGCAGCAGTCCATGAAGTGCCAGAGTACAAGGGAGAAACCAAACCAGTCTTAGCAGCTGCAAACGAACATCCAGCTAAGAAGTTATCTCTTGGACAAGATGCTACTTATCAAGCACCAGCGGCTAAACAAAACGAGCTACCAAATACTGGAAGTAAAGAAAATACAACCCTTATTTCTCTAGGATTAGTGACAAGTTTCTTATCTGTCTTGACATTAGGAAAGAAACGAAAAGAAGACTAGACTAGGTCTTGAATAAAATGAATTTAGCTCATCGTTAATGATAAAAGAGATAGCCCATTTTAAAGTTGGCTATCTCTTTTTATCATTTTAGATGCTAAGCGAATTGAGAATAAGACAAAGCTGAAACTACTTTCAGAAACGGCTGTTCTATAAAATACTTTTGAAACTGAAATCTATTCTACCACAAACCATTGAAAGCGCTTTAAAAATAATATATAATGAACCCATAAGAACAAAGAAAAGGAGGAAAGAGGATGCCACAGATTACTAAAGAAGCCTTGATTGCACAAATCAAAGATGGAATCATCGTTTCTTGTCAGGCCCTTCCTCACGAACCGCTCTATACAGAAGCGGGAGGAGTCATTCCCTTGCTGGTCAAAGCAGCTGAGCAAGGTGGAGCAGTCGGTATCCGAGCAAACAGTGTTCGTGATATCAAGGAAATCAAGGAGGTTACAAACCTTCCAATCATTGGGATCATTAAACGAGATTATCCACCGCAAGAACCCTTCATCACTGCTACTATGAAAGAAGTTGATGAATTGGCAGAGCTTGACATCGAGGTAATTGCTCTGGATTGTACCAAGCGTGAACGTTACGATGGTTTGGAGATTCAAGACTTCATTCGTCAGGTTAAGGAAAAATATCCTAACCAGCTCTTGATGGCTGATACAAGTACTTTCGAGGAAGGATTGGCAGCCGTTGAAGCAGGAATTGACTTTGTCGGAACAACATTATCAGGATACACATCTTACAGTCCAAAGGTGGATGGTCCCGATTTTGAATTGATCAAAAAACTCTGTGATGCTGGTGTAGATGTCATTGCAGAAGGAAAAATTCATACACCAGAACAAGCCAAACAAATCCTAGGATATGGAGTGCGAGGCATTGTTGTTGGTGGCGCTATTACTAGACCAAAAGAGATTACAGAACGTTTTGTTGCTGGTCTCAAATAACACAATCTCAAAACAGAGGAGAGTGGTGGATGCGTCGGATAAAATGAAAACGTATACAAATGCAAAGAACTCATTATCCAATATGGATACGCTTATCAATTAGGAGAATACAAATGAAATTTAGAAAACTAGCTTGTACAGTACTTGCGGGTGCTGCGGTTCTTGGCCTTGCTGCTTGTGGAAATTCTGGCGGAAGTAAAGATGCTGCAAAATCTGGTAGCGATAGCGGAAAAACAGAAATTACTTGGTGGGCATTCCCAGTCTTCACTCAAGAAAAAACTGGTGACGGTGTTGGAACATATGAAAAATCAATCATCGAAGCTTTTGAAAAAGCAAATCCAGATGTAAAAGTGAAATTAGAAACCATCGACTTCAAGTCAGGACCTGAAAAAATTACAACAGCTATCGAAGCAGGAACAGCTCCAGACGTACTCTTTGATGCACCAGGACGTATCATCCAATACGGTAAAAACGGTAAATTGGCTGAGTTGAACGACCTCTTCACAGACGAATTCGTCAAAGATGTTAACAACGAAAACATTGTACAAGCAAGTAAAGCTGGAGACAAAGCTTACATGTATCCAATCAGTTCAGCACCATTCTACATGGCTATGAACAAGAAAATGTTGGAAGATGCTGGAGTTGCAAACCTTGTAAAAGAAGGTTGGACTACTGATGATTTTGAAAAAGTTTTGAAAGCACTTAAAGATAAAGGCTACACACCAGGTTCATTGTTCAGTTCTGGTCAAGGGGGAGACCAAGGAACACGTGCCTTCATCTCAAACCTTTATGGAGCTTCTGTAACAGATAAAGATGTAACAAAATATACAACTGATGATCCTAAATTCGTCAAAGGTCTTGAAAAAGCAGCTAGCTGGATTAAAGACGGTTTGTTGAACAATGGTTCACAATTTGACGGTGGAGCAGATATCCAAAACTTTGCCAACGGTCAAACATCTTACACAATCCTTTGGGCACCAGCTCAAAACGGTATCCAAGCTAAACTCTTGGAAGCAAGTAAAGTAGAAGTGGTAGAAGTACCATTCCCATCAGATTCAGGTAAACCAGCTCTTGAATACCTTGTAAATGGATTTGCAGTATTCAACAACAAAGACGACAAGAAAGTTGCAGCATCTAAGAAATTCGTTCAATTTATCGCGGATGACAAAGAATGGGGTCCAAAAGACGTTGTTCGTACAGGTGCCTTCCCAGTTCGTACTTCATTTGGCAAACTTTATGAAGACAAACGTATGGAAACAATCAGTGGTTGGACTAAATACTACTCACCATACTACAATACTATCAATGGTTTTGCTGAAATGAGAACACTTTGGTTCCCAATGTTGCAATCTGTATCAAATGGTGACGAAAAACCAGCGGATGCTTTGAAAGCCTTCACTGAAAAAGCTAACGAAACAATTAAAAAAGCTACAAAACAATAAGCACTAATACTCAATGAAAATCAAAGAGCAAACTAGGAAGCAAGCCGCAGGCTGTACTTAAGTACGGCAAGGCAACGCTGACGTGGTTTGAATTCGATTTTCGAAGAGTATAAATCAGATTGATTCCTCCCTTTTCCCCGTGCATAATCTATGTAAGAAAAGGGAGGATTTTGTTTGAAATGTAAGGAACTGTCACGAAATTAAAATGAAGTTCTTACATAAGCGAATCTTAAAAAATTTCATTTTGATTTTAAAACAGTTCAAGAAAATCCAAAATATTTTATTTGTGAAAGAGAGGTGCCGACTGTGAAAGTCAATAAAATTCGTATGCGGGAAACAGTGATTTCCTACGCTTTCCTAGCACCAGTATTATTCTTCTTTGTCATCTTTGTATTGGCTCCTATGATTATGGGATTCATTACAAGTTTCTTTAACTACTCAATGACTAAATTTGAGTTTGTAGGTTTGGACAACTACGTTCGCATGTTTAAAGACCCTGTCTTTATGAAGTCTTTGATCAATACCGTGATTTTGGTTATTGGATCTGTACCAGTTGTTGTTCTATTCTCACTCTTTGTAGCATCTCAGACCTATCATCAAAATGCCATTGCCAGATCCTTCTACCGTTTCGTCTTCTTCCTTCCTGTTGTAACAGGTAGTGTTGCCGTAACAGTTGTTTGGAAATGGATTTATGACCCACTGTCAGGGATTTTAAACTTTGTCCTTAAGTCAAGCCACATCATCAGCCAGAACATTTCTTGGTTGGGAGATAAAAACTGGGCTTTGATGGCGATTATGATTATCCTTTTGACTACATCTGTTGGTCAGCCGATTATCCTTTATATCGCTGCTATGGGGAATATTGACAATTCATTGGTAGAAGCAGCTAGGGTTGATGGTGCGACTGAATTACAAGTTTTCTGGAAGATTAAATGGCCTAGCCTTCTTCCAACAACTCTTTACATTGCAATCATTACAACAATCAACTCATTCCAGTGTTTTGCCTTGATTCAGCTTTTGACTTCAGGTGGTCCAAACTATTCAACAAGTACACTTATGTACTACCTTTACGAAAAGGCCTTCCAATTGACAGAATACGGCTATGCCAACACTATCGGTGTCTTCTTGGCAGTTATGATCGCTATCGTAAGTTTTGTTCAATTTAAAGTACTTGGAAACGACGTAGAATACTAAAGAAAGGAGACAGCTATGCAATCTACACAAAAGAAACCTTTAACAGCCTTCACTGTTATTTCAACTATTATCTTGCTCTTGTTGACCGTGCTGTTCATCTTTCCATTCTACTGGATTTTGACAGGTGCCTTCAAATCACAACCTGATACCATTATGATTCCGCCACAATGGTTCCCTAAAATGCCAACAATGGAAAATTTCCAACAACTCATGGTGCAAAACCCTGCTATGCAGTGGATGTGGAACTCTGTGTTTATCTCATTGGTAACCATGTTCTTAGTCTGTGCAACCTCTTCTTTAGCAGGTTATGTATTGGCTAAAAAACGTTTCTATGGTCAACGTATTCTCTTTGCCATCTTTATCGCTGCCATGGCGCTTCCAAAACAAGTTGTCCTTGTACCATTGGTACGTATCGTCAACTTCATGGGAATCCATGACACTCTTTGGGCAGTTATCTTGCCTTTGATTGGATGGCCATTTGGGGTCTTCCTCATGAAACAATTCAGTGAAAACATCCCAACAGAGTTGCTTGAATCAGCTAAAATCGACGGTTGTGGTGAGATTCGTACTTTCTGGAGTGTAGCCTTTCCAATTGTGAAACCAGGATTTGCAGCCCTTGCAATCTTTACCTTCATCAATACTTGGAATGACTACTTCATGCAGTTGGTTATGTTGACTTCACGTCAAAACTTGACTATCTCACTTGGGGTTGCGACCATGCAGGCTGAAATGGCAACTAACTATGGTTTGATCATGGCGGGTGCCGCTCTTGCAGCAGTTCCAATCGTAACAGTCTTCCTTGTATTCCAAAAATCCTTCACTCAGGGTATTACTATGGGAGCTGTTAAAGGATAAGAAAAGTAATCTAGTATATCAAGATTTCGGAAGTGGTCTTGACGTGCTATGGAAATACAGAGTTATAAGTGTCTACAAAATGTTGGGTATTTGTCTACCATAAAGATTTTGTTAGACACTTATAAACTTAAGAATGATTTTAGTTAACTATCAGAAACGAAGGAACAGTATGATTTTTGACGATTTGAAAAACATCACTTTTTACAAAGGAATTCATTCTAATTTAGATAAGGCTATCGACTATCTCTACCAACATCGTAAAGATTCGTTCGAATTAGGAAAGTATGAGATTGACGGAGATAAAGTCTTTCTAGTTGTTCAGGAAAATGTCCTCAATCGAGCTGAAAATGATCAATTTGAGCATCATCATAACTATGCAGATTTGCATTTGCTGGTAGAAGGACATGAATATTCGAGTTACGGTTCACGTATCAAAGACGAGGCAGTAGCATTCGACGAAGCGAGTGACATTGGCTTTGTTCATTGTCATGAACACTACTCACTCTTGTTGGGTTATCACAATTTTGCGATTTTCTTCCCAGGAGAACCGCACCAGCCGAATGGCTATGCAGGTATGGAAGAGAAGGTTCGCAAATATCTCTTTAAAATTTTAATTGATTAAAAAATCAGGAGGAGCAAATATGGCACAAAAAGGAGTAAGCCTTATCAAGGCAGCATTTGATACAGATAACTTTCTCATGCGTTTTAGTGAGAAGGTCTTGGATATCGTGACAGCCAATCTTATTTTTGTCATCACTTGTTTGCCCATCGTGACGATTGGAGTAGCTAAAATTAGCCTCTACGAGACTATGTTTGAGATTAAGAAGAGTAGACGTGTACCTGTCTTTAAAATATATCTAAGAGTTTTCAAGCAAAATCTGAAACTAGGTCTTCAGTTAGGTCTGCTTGAGTTGGGCATTGTCTCATTAAGCCTTCTAGATCTCTATCTCTTCTGGGGTCAGACAGCTATGCCTTTCCAAATGGTAAAAGCTATCTGTCTAGGAATTCTGATCTTCCTCACTATCGTGATGTTGGCTAGCTATCCAATCGCTGCACGCTATGATTTGACTTGGAAAGAAGTGCTGCAAAAAGGACTTATCTTGGCAAGTTTTAACTTTCCTTGGTTCTTCCTCATGTTAGCTATTCTCTTTCTCATTGTGATGGTTCTTTATCTGTCCGCCTTCAGTTTACTTTTAGGTGGCTCAGCCTTCCTGCTTTTTGGGTTTGGGCTCTTGGTCTTTATCCAGACTGGATTGATGGAGAAAATTTTCGCAAAATACCAATAGGATGGTTTGTTTCTGAAACTACTTTCAAGCCATAAATATTTCAAAATTCATATCGAAACTAAAATCTAAGTGTACACAAGATATTGAAAGCGTTTTTCACAAGGTGTATACTAAACACGTAAAGAATAAAATCTGCTCTTAGCAGAAAAAAAGAAAATTTAGGAGAAAATCTATGTCAGATTTAAAAAAATACGAAGGTGTCATTCCAGCCTTTTACGCATGTTATGATGATCGAGGAGAAGTGAGTTCAGAGCGTACGCGTGCCTTGGTTCAATACTTCATTGATAAGGGAGTTCAAGGTCTTTATGTCAATGGTTCGTCTGGTGAATGTATCTACCAAAGTGTTGAAGACCGCAAGTTAATTTTGGAAGAAGTCATGGCAGTTGCCAAAGGTAAACTGACCATCATTGCTCACGTTGCTTGCAACAATACCAAAGACAGTATGGAACTTGCTCGCCACGCAGAAAGCTTGGGTGTAGATGCCATTGCGACTATTCCGCCGATTTACTTCCGCTTGCCAGAATACTCGGTTGCTAAATACTGGAACGATATCAGTTCTGCAGCTCCAAATACAGATTACGTGATTTATAACATTCCTCAATTGGCAGGGGTTGCTTTGACTCCAAGCCTTTATACTGAAATGTTGAAAAATCCTCGTGTTATCGGTGTTAAGAACTCTTCTATGCCAGTTCAAGATATCCAAACCTTTGTGAGTCTTGGTGGGGAAGACCATATCGTCTTTAACGGTCCAGATGAACAGTTTCTAGGTGGTCGCCTCATGGGTGCTAAAGCTGGTATCGGTGGTACTTATGGTGCGATGCCAGAACTCTTCTTGAAACTCAACCAATTGATTGCGGATAAAGATTTAGAAACAGCGCGTGAATTGCAGTATGCTATCAACGCTATCATTGGTAAATTGACTGCAGCACATGGAAATATGTATGGTGTTATTAAAGAAGTCTTGAAAATCAATGAAGGTTTGAATATTGGTTCTGTTCGTTCACCATTGACACCAGTGACTGAAGAAGATCGTCCAGTTGTAGAAGCAGCTGCAGCCTTGATTCGTGAAACCAAGGAGCGCTTCCTCTAATCCATAAGGAGGTATTTATGACACACTACGTTGCAATTGATATCGGTGGAACCAACATCAAATATGGTTTGATCGACCAAGAAGGCCAACTTGTTGAATCGCATGAAATGCCAACAGAGGCGCATAAGGGTGGACCTCATATCTTACAAAAGACCAAAGATATCGTAGCCAGCTATTTAGAAAAAGACCCAGTAGCAGGTGTTGCCATTTCTTCTGCAGGAATGGTGGATCCTGACAAGGGTGAGATTTTCTATGCTGGACCTCAAATCCCTAACTACGCAGGAACGCAGTTCAAAAAGGAAATCGAGACTAGCTTTACTATTCCTTGTGAGATTGAAAATGATGTCAACTGTGCAGGTCTTGCTGAGGCAGTATCTGGTTCAGGCAAGGGAGCGAGTGTGACACTTTGCTTGACCATTGGAACCGGTATCGGTGGTTGCTTGATTATGGATGGGAAAGTCTTCCATGGTTTTAGCAATTCAGCCTGTGAAGTCGGTTATATGCATATGCAGGATGGAGCTTTTCAGGATCTCGCTTCTACCACAGCTTTAGTAAAATATGTAGCTGAAGCACATGGAGAAGAAGTTGACCAGTGGAATGGCCGACGCATCTTTAAGGAAGCTACCGAAGGAAACAAAATCTGCATGGCTGGTATTGACCGTATGGTAGACTATCTAGGAAAAGGTCTGGCAAATATTTGCTATGTGGCCAATCCAGAAGTGGTCATTCTCGGTGGGGGTATTATGGGGCAAGAGGCTATCCTCAAACCCAAGATCCGTACAGCCTTGAAAGATGCCTTGGTACCAAGCCTAGCTGAAAAAACACGATTAGAATTTGCCCATCACCAAAATACAGCAGGGATGCTTGGTGCTTATTATCACTTTAAAACAAAACAATCCTAGTTTGGTTCAACCAAACTAGGATTTTCTAATCAAGTTCCCTTGACTTTCTTTATAATTGTGAGATAATAAATAAAATATATAAAGGAGTTATATAAAATGGCTATAGCGAATTCAAGTAAAATTGTGACTTTCCAAGCTAATAGAGAATTGGTAAATGATGCCATGGAAGTGTTAAAAGAACAAAATCTCTCTCTTTCATCGGCACTCAGATTATTTTTAAAGAATGTTGCCGTAACAAATGAAGTAGATTTACTTAATGAAGAGGAATTAGAGAAGGAGTATTTGTTTAGGCAATTACAAGCAGAAGTTCAAGAAAGTTATGCCAAGATTGAGGCTGGAAATTACTTGACAGATGAGGATGTTGTGACACGCTATGAATTATAAAAAATATAGGATTTTGTATTCTCCTAGAGTGATTGATAGTCTGGATAAAATATATCAGTATATAGCAGAGGAAATCGGTTCTGTAGAGGCTGCGAGACGAAAAGTGGCGAGTATTAGAAAAGATATTAATCGGCTAGAAATTTTCCCCCAAGCTGGATTTGATGCCGATGAAAAATTTGGTAAGAAATTAGATCCTCGCTACCAAACGCGAGGATTGACCTTGAGTAAGGATTACATCGTATTATATGCAATTGTTGAAGATACCGTCAGACTTGCTTATTTACTCCCTTCAAAAAGTGATTACATGAAATTATTCAAGACTAAGTCAAGATATGACTAATTCATAATCTTGAAGAGGTATGTTTGGTGATGAATAAAAATCCTAGTTTGGTTAAACCAAACTAGGATTTTCTTACACGTTTTTGTCTACGATAGCCATTGAGTTTTTTATTTTCCCAATAGCTGTTAAAAATTTTCTCCTTGCTTTCACGATTGATTTCCAAAAAGTAGGCATAAATCAAATCGATAAAGAAGAGCATAGGAAGTTGAGCGGATATTCGTTGGATGTAGGATGACTGACTGTGTGTGGCTACAAGAACAGTCTCTGTATAGGTCTGGCTATCTTTATTGGGAACACTTGTAAAGAGTACAGTCTTTGCCCCCATCTCTTTTGCGTCTAATAAACTGTCCAAAATAGAAGGAGTTGAGCCTGAAAGTGAGAAACCCAGTACGAGACAATTCTCATCCATAATACTGGTTGTCCAAGCAAAACCATCTTGGTCAGTCAAGGCCTCGCAGACCACACCTAGACGCATAAAGCGTAATTTCATTTCACGAGCGACAAGGCCAGAACTTCCTGTTCCGAAGAAGTAGACACGATCAGCATCTTCGATTAACTGGGCGATTCGTTCCAGTTGTTCTTCGTCAATCAAGTCCTGTGTTTGTTCCCGCATATTACTATAGCTTCTAAGAACTCGGTTGGTTAAAGGACTATGTTTGTGAGAATGAGTGCCCTGTTTCTTTGCTTGGTGCAGGTATTGGAAAATAAATTCTCGATAGCCCGTAAAACCACATTTTTTAGAAAAGCGGGTCAGAGCAGCTTGAGAGATATGTAATTTTTGAGTGACCTGCTGAGAAGATAAATCATCTGCAATGGTTTCAGCTTGCAAAAAATAGCGAGCGATTTCTTGCTCTAGGTCTGTCATTTCTTCGAAGTGAGAATCAATGAGGGTTGCTATATCTGGTTTGTCCATAGGGAAGGCTCCTTTAAATGAGTCATATTGGAAAAAGACTGAGTCATCGAACTTTTACATTTATTATATCATATAATGTAGGGATGGATAAATAAAATCGTATTTTCCTGTAAAATGGGAAAAGCTCCCTTCTTTTCCAAAATTTCTTCTTAAATTATGGTACAATGAAGAGTAAGATTTTAAATAGAAATGAGACTGATTTGTATGAGGAAATTTAACAGCCATTCGATTCCGATTCGGCTTAATTTATTGTTTTCAATCATCATTTTACTCTTTATGACCATTATTGGTCGCCTGCTTTATATGCAGGTTTTGAACAAGGGTTTTTATGAGACAAAACTAGCATCGGCTAGTAAAACAAAGGTGACTACTAGTTCAGCTCGGGGTGAAATTTATGATGCCAGTGGCAAGCCCTTGGTTGAAAATACTGTGAAACAAGTTGTTTCATTTACTCGTAACAACAAAATGACGGCTGCAGATTTAAAAGAAACAGCCAAGAAGCTGTTAGCCTATGTAGGAGTTACTTCTCCAACATTGACTGACCGACAGTTGGCGGACTATTATCTAGCAGATCAAGATGTCTATAAGAAAGTAGTGGAAAGCTTACCACGTGAGAAACGTCTTGATTCAGATGGCAATCGTCTATCCGAATCAGAACTCTATAACAATGCGGTCGATAGTGTCCAAACGAGTCAATTAAACTATACAGAGGATGATAAGAAAGAAATCTATCTTTTTAGCCAGTTAAATGCTGTTGGAAACTTTGAGACAGGAGCCATTGCGACAGACTCCTTAACAGATACTCAGATTGCCTTGATTGCTTCGGCCTCTAAGAATTTACCTGGTATCAGTATTTCAACTTCGTGGGATCGAAAAGTTCTAGAGACTTCTCTTTCGTCTATAGTAGGAAGTGTATCCAGTGAAAAAGCTGGTCTACCAGCTGAAGAAGCAGATGCTTATATCAAAAAGGGTTATTCTCTAAACGACCGTGTTGGGACTTCTTATCTAGAAAAACAATATGAAGAAACCTTGCAAGGGAAACGCTCGGTGAAAGAAATCCATCTAGATAAGTACGGCAACATGGAAAGTGTCGAAAATATCGAAGATGGTACCAAAGGGAACAATATTAAACTGACCATTGATTTGGCCTTCCAAGATAGCGTGGACAATCTGCTTAAGAGTTATTTTAATTCCGAACTAGGAAATGGAGGAGCCAAGTATTCGGAAGGTGTGTATGCAGTCGCTCTAAATCCAAAAACAGGTGCTGTTTTGTCTATGTCCGGGCTCAAACATGATCTGAAAACGGGAGAGCTAACGCCTGATTCCTTGGGAACGGTGACTAATGTCTTTGTCCCAGGTTCGGTTGTCAAGGCGGCGACCATCAGTTCTGGTTGGGAGAATGGAGTCTTGTCAGGGAACCAGACCTTGACAGACCAACCGATTGTCTTCCAAGGCTCAGCTCCAATTAATTCTTGGTATACTGCCTTTTCTGTGCCAATGCCGATTACGGCAGTCCAAGCTCTGGAGTATTCATCTAATGCCTATATGGTCCAAACAGCTCTAGGTCTTATGGGGCAGACCTACCAACCCAATATGTTTGTCGGCACCAGCAATCTAGAATCTGCTATGGGTAAATTGCGTTCAACCTTTGGTGAATATGGCTTGGGCTCTGCGACCGGAATTGATCTACCAGATGAATCTACTGGATTTGTTCCCAAAGACTATAGCTTTGCTAATTACATTACTAATGCCTTTGGGCAGTTTGATAACTATACGCCCATGCAGTTGGCTCAGTATGTAGCAACTATTGCTAACAATGGTGTTCGTCTAGCTCCACATATTGTCGAGGGAATATATGACAACAATGATAAGGGTGGCCTTGGGGAATTAATCCAAGCAATAGATACCAAGGAAATCAACAAGGTCAATATTTCTGAATCAGATATGGCAATCTTGCACCAAGGATTTTACCAAGTATCGCATGGAACTAGTCCCCTAACGACAGGACGGGCGTTTTCAGATGGCGCCACTGTTTCTATCAGTGGTAAGACCGGTACAGCTGAAAGCTATGTAGCTGGTGGTCAAGAAGCTAATAATACCAATGCCGTGGCCTATGCTCCAACAGAAAATCCTCAAATTGCAGTTGCAGTAGTCTTTCCTCATAATACCAATTTAACCAAAAATGTTGGGCCAGCAATTGCTCGCGACATTATCAATCTATACAACCAACACCATCCAATGAATTAGAAAGGAAGCCATGCTTTATCCAACACCTATTGCTAAGTTGATTGACAGTTATTCTAAACTTCCAGGTATCGGGATTAAGACAGCTACCCGACTGGCCTTTTATACCATTGGGATGTCGGATGACGACGTCAATGAATTTGCAAAAAATCTCCTTTCTGCTAAGAGAGAATTGACCTACTGTTCTATTTGTGGACGTTTGACAGACGACGATCCTTGTTCTATCTGTACCGATCCGACTCGTGACCAGACAACCATTTTAGTTCTCGAGGATAGTCGCGATGTGGCGGCTATGGAGAATATTCAAGAATACCATGGACTTTATCATGTCTTACATGGACTCATATCTCCCATGAATGGTATCAGTCCAGATGATATCAATCTCAAGAGCCTCATGACTCGTCTTATGGAGAGTGAAGTTTCAGAGGTAATCGTAGCAACCAATGCCACAGCAGATGGAGAAGCAACTTCCATGTATCTTTCACGTTTGCTCAAACCAGCTGGTATCAAAGTCACACGTCTGGCACGAGGCCTCGCTGTGGGAGCAGATATCGAGTATGCGGACGAAGTCACCCTCTTACGAGCTATTGAAAATCGGACAGAGTTGTAAGTCTAGACAAATTAACAAATTCAATTTATTTAAAATATCAAGGAGACCGACATTTGTTTTATCGGTCTCTTTTTAGATTTCTTGAAGACTAGTATCAGGTTCAAGTTTCAAAAAAGAAGCAAATATGATATACTAAAGAGCGAGTATTCTATTAGAATTGGAACAAATAATATGAAACAAACGATTATTCTTTTATACGGTGGACGTAGTGCAGAGCGTGAAGTCTCTGTTCTTTCAGCTGAGAGTGTGATGCGTGCGGTCAACTACGATCGTTTCACAGTCAAGACTTTCTTCATCAGCCAGTCAGGTGACTTTATTAAAACGCAAGAATTTAGCCAGACTCCAGGTCAAGAGGACCGTCTCATGACCAATGAAACCATTGATTGGGATAAGAAAGTTGCACCAAGTGCTATCTATGAAGAAGGAGCAGTGGTCTTTCCAGTCCTTCACGGTCCAATGGGAGAAGATGGCTCTGTTCAAGGTTTCCTTGAAGTTTTAAAAATGCCTTACGTTGGTTGCAATATCTTGTCATCTAGTCTTGCCATGGATAAAATCACGACCAAGCGTGTCTTAGAATCTGTTGGTATTGCCCAAGTTCCTTATGTAGCCATCGTCGAAGGTGATGATGTGACTTCTAAAATAGCTGAAGTTGAAGAAAAATTGACTTATCCAGTCTTCACAAAACCATCAAACATGGGTTCAAGTGTCGGTATTTCCAAGTCTGAAAATCAAGAGGAACTCCGTCAAGCTTTGAAACTTGCCTTCCAATATGACAGCCGTGTCTTGGTAGAGCAAGGGGTAAATGCTCGTGAAATCGAGGTTGGTCTCTTGGGCAACTACGATGTCAAGAGTACGCTACCAGGAGAAGTAGTCAAGGATGTTGACTTTTATGACTACGATGCCAAATATATTGACAACAAGATTACCATGGATATCCCAGCTAAAATCAGTGATGATGTGGTAGTTGTCATGCGTCAAAATGCAGAAACGGCCTTTCGTGCCATTGGTGGGTTCGGTCTATCTCGTTGCGATTTCTTCTATACAGATAAGGGAGAGGTTTTCCTCAACGAGCTCAATACCATGCCAGGTTTCACCCAGTGGTCTATGTACCCACTACTTTGGGATAATATGGGAATCAGCTATCCAGAACTAATCGAGCGTTTGGTGGACCTTGCCAAGGAAAGTTTTGACAAGCGCGAAGCGCATTTGCTATAAAAATGAAAGAGAGGGTAGAAGACAGAACCATCACTGCAAGGTGATTTTAGTTCTCGGATTTCAACCCTTTTTAAAGGAGTAGAAATGAAATTAACAATTCATGAAGTGGCTCAAGTTGTAGGAGCTAAAAATGATATCAGCATTTTTGAGGACACCCAGTTAGAAAAGGCAGAGTTTGATAGTCGTTTGATTACTACAGGGGACTTGTTTGTGCCCCTAAAAGGTGCGCGTGATGGTCATGACTTTATCGAAACAGCTTTTGAAAATGGCGCTGCTGCAACCCTGTCTGAGAAAGAAATCGCAAATCATCCCTACATTCTAGTAGATGATGTCTTGACTGCCTTTCAAAGACTAGCTGCCTACTATCTTGAAAAAACAGCAGTTGATGTCTTTGCTGTCACAGGTTCAAATGGCAAAACAACGACCAAGGATATGTTAGCTCACTTGCTATCAACAACCTACAAAACTTACAAAACACAAGGTAACTACAATAATGAGATTGGTCTTCCTTACACAGTTCTCCATATGCCTGAAGAAACAGAAAAGTTGGTCTTAGAGATGGGGCAGGATCACTTGGGAGATATTCATCTCTTGTCTGAATTGGCTCATCCAAAAACAGCCATCGTGACCTTGGTTGGAGAAGCCCATTTGGCCTTTTTCAAAGATCGTTCTGAGATTGCTAAAGGAAAAATGCAAATTGCAGACGGGATGTCTTCGAATTCCTTGCTCTTGGCACCAGCAGATCCGATTGTAGAGGACTACTTGCCAACTGATAAAAAGGTAGTTCGTTTTGGGCAAGGAGCAGAGTTGGAAATTACCGACTTGGTTGAGCGTAAGGATAGCTTGACCTTTAAGGCTAATTTCTTGGAACAAGCCCTCGATTTGCCAGTGACAGGTAAGTACAATGCCACCAATGCTATGATTGCTGCTTATGTGGCTCTACAAGAAGGAGTTTCAGAGGAGCAAATCCGTTTGGCCTTCCAAAATCTTGAATTGACGCGTAACCGTACCGAGTGGAAGAAAGCAGCTAATGGAGCAGATATTCTGTCTGACGTATACAATGCCAATCCCACTGCTATGAAGTTGATTTTGGAGACATTCTCTGCCATCCCAGCCAACGAAGGAGGAAAGAAAATTGCTGTTCTAGCAGACATGAAGGAACTCGGCGACCAGTCTGTCCAATTCCATAATCAGATGATTTTGAGCCTTTCTCCAGATGTGCTTGATACTGTTATTTTCTATGGAGACGACATTGCAGAATTGGCTCAACTGGCCAGTCAAATGTTCCCAATCGGCCACGTTTACTACTTCAAGAAAATAGAAAACCAAGATCAATTTGAAGACCTAGTTAAGCAGGTCAAGGAAAGTCTAGGAGCTAATGATCAAATCTTGCTCAAGGGCTCTAACTCTATGAATCTAGCCAAGTTGGTAGAAAGTTTAGAAAATGAAGCCAAGTGATTTTGTTAAGTATCTGCAAAGAATGATTGCCCTTACAGATACTGGACTAACCTTTACAAAGGATCCTTTTGATCGTGAGCGCTACGAAGACTTGCGAAGTCTGTTATCTGAAATGTTGAATCAGGTATCAGACCTTGATGCAGACGAAGTGGCAGAACTCTTGAAACCGACCTCCGCTTATGCGACTCCTTTAATGGACGTCCGTGCTTGGATAGTTGAGGATGAAAAAATTTGTCTGGTTAGGGGACAAGGAGAGAATGATTGGGCTTTGCCAGGTGGCTTTGGTGAAGTCGGCTATTCTCCAACAGAAAATATTCTCAAGGAAATTGAAGAAGAAACCGGTTTTGAAGCTAAAGTAGAAAGACTACTAGCTGTTTTTGATACAAATCGTTTCCAACTACAGAGCAAGCAATATGCAAAGTTTGTTTTTGAATGTAAGCTTCTTGATGGACAATTCCAAAAAAATCAAGAAATTGCTGACCTTCAATTTTTTGCCATTGACCAACTGCCAGCCTTATCTGAAAAACGCATTACCAAGGAGCAAATAGAGATTCTTTGGCAGGTTTATCAAGGTCAGAGGGAGCAATATCTTGATTAAGAAGATGATTATCGTATTTCTAAATCCATTTTTGACAAATAGCATGGTATAATAAAATGCAGGAAAATTTTGAATCATGAGGAAGACTAGATGAATTTATGGGATATTTTCTTTACGACCCAAGCAACAGAACCACCCAAATTTGACCTTTTTTGGTATGTCAGTATATTTACACTTTTAGCCTTAACATTTTTTACAGCCTATCGATATCGTGAAAAGAAGGCTTACCAACGATTTTTCCAAATCTTACAGGCAGTTCAGTTGATTCTACTTTATGGTTGGTACTGGATCAATCATATGCCGCTGTCAGAAAGTTTACCTTTTTACCATTGTCGTATGGCTATGTTTGTGGTGCTTTTGCTTCCTGGTCAGTCTAAATATAGGCAGTATTTTGCACTACTAGGGACATTTGGGACATTAGCAGCCTTTGTTTATCCAGTGCCAGATGCCTATCCTTTCCCCCATATTGCGATTTTATCCTTTATCTTTGGCCACTTAGCTCTCTTGGGGAACTCTTTAGTTTATCTATTGAGACAGTATAATGCGCGATTGCTGGATGTGAAGGGAATTTTTCTCATGACCTTTGCACTAAATGCCTTGATTTTTGTGGTCAATTTAGTAACAGGTGGAGATTACGGATTCTTGACAAAACCACCATTGGTTGGAGACCATGGCTTAGTAGCTAATTATTTAATCGTTTCTCTAGCCTTGTCTGCTGCAATAACTTTGACTAAGAAAATCTTGGAACTATTTTTAGAACAAGAAGCAGAAAAAATGATTGCAAAGAAAGCTTAAAATCAAGCTTTCTTTTTTCATAAATCTAATTTTTTATAACTTGTTTGGAAAATACAAAAATATGATGAGCGAATGTGAAAAAATGGTAAGTAAATTTAGGAAAAACTAAGCACGATTGGATTTTTTGTGTTATAATATTCTGTGAATAGCTATGCCCTGTTTTAGCTATATTGAATAGAAGTTTGAAACTTGGAAGAGAGAGGATGCGATGTAATGGCTAGAGATGGTTTTTTTACAGGCTTAGATATCGGAACCAATTCGATTAAGGTGTTGGTTGCCGAGCTTAGAAATGGTGAACTAAATGTAATTGGTGTAAGTAATGCCAAGAGTAAGGGTGTAAAGGATGGGATTATCGTTGATATTGAAGCAGCAGCAACTGCTATCAAGTCAGCTATTTCCCAAGCAGAAGAGAAAGCTGGCATTTCAATTAAATCAGTGAATGTTGGTTTGCCTGGAAATCTTTTGCAAGTAGAACCAACTCAAGGAATGATTCCAGTTACATCTGATACAAAAGAAATTACAGATCAAGATGTCGAAAATGTTGTTAAATCAGCCTTGACAAAGAGTATGACACCAGATCGTGAAGTCATCACTTTTATTCCAGAAGAATTTATCGTAGATGGCTTCCAAGGTATTCGTGACCCACGTGGCATGATGGGAGTTCGTCTTGAAATGCGTGGCTTACTTTACACTGGTCCACGTACTATTCTTCACAATTTACGCAAGACAGTTGAGCGCTCAGGTGTTCAAGTTGAAAATATTATTATTTCACCATTGGCTTTGGTTCGTTCAGTCTTGAACGAAGGAGAGCGTGAATTTGGAGCTACTGTGATTGATATGGGAGCAGGTCAAACAACTGTTGCTACAATCCGTAACCAAGAACTTCAGTTTACAAATATTCTTCAAGAAGGTGGAGATTATGTCACAAAAGATATCTCTAAAGTCTTGAAGACTTCACAAAAACTAGCTGAAGGATTGAAATTAAACTATGGTGAAGCCTACCCTTCACTTGCAAGTAATGAAACCTTCCAAGTTGAAGTGATTGGTGAAGTAGAGCCTGTTGAGGTTACAGAAAGCTACCTAGCAGAGATTATTTCAGCTCGCATTAAACACATTTTTGAACAAATCAAACAAGAGTTGGAAAGAAGACATTTGTTGGATCTTCCAGGTGGGATTGTTCTGATTGGTGGAAATGCTATTTTACCAGGTATTGTTGAACTTGCGCAGGAAGTATTTGGCGTTGGTGTTAAACTTTACGTTCCAAATCAAGTTGGAATCCGTAACCCTGCCTTCGCTCATGTGATTAGCTTATCTGAATTTGCTGGTCAATTGACTGAAGTGCATTTGTTAGCACAACGAGCAGTCAAGGGTGAGGATACTTTGCGTCACCAACCAATTAATTTTGGTGGGATGATTCAACGTGTTACGCAGGTAGCACAACCTACCCCTATTCAACCAGTTCAAAATACTGAGGTAGAGCAATCAGCTTCTACGAACGTAGTTGCTCCAAAAGAAGATAAAGTATCTTCTCAAAATAAACCAAAAATCGCAGATCGCTTCCGTGGTTTAATTGGAAGTATGTTTGATGAATAAAAGAGGAAAAATAAACTATGACATTTTCATTTGATACAGCGGCTGCTCAAGGTGCAGTGATTAAAGTAATCGGTGTTGGTGGAGGTGGTGGTAACGCCATTAACCGCATGGTTGACGAAGGTGTTGCAGGCGTAGAATTTATCGCGGCAAACACAGATGTACAAGCTTTGAGTAGTACAAAAGCTGAGACTGTAATTCAGTTAGGCCCTAAATTGACTCGTGGTTTGGGTGCTGGCGGTCGACCTGAAGTTGGTCAAAAGGCTGCTGAAGAAAGCGAAGAAGCCTTGACTCAAGCTATTACTGGAGCAGATATGGTCTTCATTACTGCAGGTATGGGAGGTGGCTCAGGTACGGGTGCAGCTCCTGTTATTGCCCGCATTGCTAAAGATTTAGGTGCTCTTACAGTTGGTGTTGTGACACGTCCTTTCGGTTTTGAAGGAAGCAAACGTGGTCAGTACGCTGTAGAAGGAATCAATCAGCTTCGCGAACATGTAGATACTCTATTGATTATTTCAAACAACAACTTGCTTGAAATTGTTGATAAGAAAACTCCACTTCTTGAAGCTCTTAGCGAAGCAGATAATGTACTTCGCCAAGGTGTTCAAGGAATTACGGACTTGATCACAAATCCTGGTTTGATTAACCTTGACTTTGCCGATGTGAAAACAGTTATGGCAAATAAAGGAAACGCTCTAATGGGTATCGGTATCGGTAGTGGTGAAGAACGTGTGGTAGAAGCAGCTCGTAAGGCAATCTACTCACCACTTCTTGAAACAACTATTGACGGTGCTGAGGATGTTATCGTCAACGTTACTGGTGGTCTTGACTTGACTTTGATTGAAGCAGAAGAAGCTTCAGAAATTGTCAACCAAGCAGCTGGTCAAGGAGTGAACATCTGGCTTGGAACATCTATCGATGAAAACATGAAAGATGAAATCCGTGTTACAGTTGTGGCAACTGGTGTTCGCCAAGATCGTGTTGAAAAAGTTGTGGGCCATGCACCAAGACAAGCTGTTCGTCATGAGCAAGCAAGTCCTAGTCATGCATACAATCATAATCGTCACTTTGATATGGCTGAAACTGCAGAAATTCCAAGTCCAGCACCTCGCCGTACAGAAACTTCTCAAACTTCAGCATTTGGCGATTGGGACTTGCGTCGTGAGACAATTGTTCGACCAACTGATTCAGTGGTATCACCAGTTGAACGTTTTGAAGCGCCATCTTTACACGATGAGGATGAATTAGACACTCCTCCATTTTTCAAAAATCGTTAAGTAAATGAATTTGAAAGAAAATACAGAACGTGTTTTTCAACAAATAAAAGATGCAAGTCAGCAGGCAGGAAGAGAAACCAATTCTGTTTCGATTGTTGCTGTTACAAAATATGTAGACGTACTGACAGCGGAGGCTTTACTTCCGCTAGGTGTGCATCATATTGGTGAAAATCGTGTGGATAAATTTCTTGAGAAATATGAAGCTTTAAAAGATAGAAATATTACCTGGCATTTGATTGGAACCTTGCAAAGACGCAAGGTCAAAGATGTCATTCAGTACGTTGATTATTTTCACGCTTTGGATTCATTAAAGCTAGCAGAGGAAATTCAAAAAAGAAGTGACCGAGTTGTTAAGTGTTTCTTACAAGTAAATATCTCAAAGGAAGAGAGCAAACATGGCTTTTCAAGGGAAGAACTATTAGAGCTCTTGTCAGAATTGGCCACCTTAGATAAAATCGAATATGTCGGCTTGATGACCATGGCTCCTTTTGAAGCTAGTAGTGATGAGTTGAAAGAGATTTTTAAAGCTACGCAGGATTTGCAACTAGAAATTAGAGAAAAACAAATTCCCAATATGCCAATGACGGACTTGAGTATGGGTATGAGTCGTGACTACAAGGAAGCGATTGAATTTGGCTCAACATTTGTCAGAATTGGTTCAGCATTTTTTAAATAGGAAAGAACTATGTCTTTAAAAGATAGATTTGATAAATTTATAGATTACTTTACAGAAGATGGAGAAGATGTTGGTACTCCATATCAGCCTAAAGCTGAAGAGCCGATTGTGACTCCAGTTCCTTCTGTTCAAGAGTTGCCTCAACAAGCTGCTAGTACGCCATCTAAAGATAAAAACATCACTCGTCTTCATGCCCGTCAACAAGAGTTGGCTATGCAAAGTCAACGTTCTACTGATAAGGTGACAATTGATGTTCGTTATCCACGTAAATACGAAGATGCCACAGATATTGTTGATTTATTAGCTGGTAACGAAAGTATTTTGATTGATTTCCAATATATGACAGAAGTTCAAGCACGTCGTTGTTTGGACTATCTGGATGGGGCGCGCCACGTTTTAGCTGGTAATATGAAAAAGGTAGCATCTACTATGTACCTGCTGACACCAGTTGATGTTGTCGTCAATATTGAAGATATCAAAATTCCAGATGAATCACAAAATGGTGAATTTGGCTTTGATATGAAACGTACGAGAGTAAGATAATGATCTTTCTCATTCGTTTTGTTCAAAATGCAGTGGATATCTATTCACTGATTTTAATCGTGTTTGCTCTGATGTCTTGGTTTCCCAATGCATATGAGTCACGTCTTGGACGCTTAATCATTAGTTTAGTGAAACCGATAATAGCTCCCTTGCAACGTTTACCCCTCCAGATTGCAGGTCTTGACTTGTCTGTCTGGATTGCGGTATTACTAGTTCACTTCCTAGGGGAACAGTTGATTCGACTTTTAGTAATCTTTCTATGAACAAGATGATTTATCAACACTTTTCTAAGAATGATTCGTCATTTATTGATAAGGGAGCAGAATGGATAAAAAAGGTAGAAGATTCTTATTCTCCTTTTTTAACACCTTTTGTAAATCCCCATCAAGAAAAGATTTTAAATGTTTTAGCATCAACCAACGGCATCTCCTATATGAGCAGTCGGCAGTTTCTTGATACTGAATATGTACGGGTTCTCCTGTATCCTGATTATTTTGAGCCAGAATTCTCTGATTTTGAATTATCCTTGCAAGAAATTGTCTATCCTAGTAAGTTTGAGCGATTAACACATGCAAAAATATTAGGGACTGTTTTAAACAAGCTGGGAATTGATAGGAAGCTATTTGGTGATATCTTAGTCAATGAAGAGAGGGCGCAGATTATCATTAATCGACAGTTTATGCTCCTTTTTCAAGACGGCATTACGAAAATTGCTCGTTTACCGGTTCGTCTAGAAGAACGGGATTTTACTGAGAAAATTACTACAGTAGAAGATTATCAAGAATTAGATATTTGTATCGCTAGTTCTAGATTAGATGTTTTTTTAGCAGGTGTCTTCAAGTTGTCTAGAAATCAGGCAAGTCAGCTAATTGAAAAGCAGGCAGTCCAAGTGAATTACCATTTAGTTGAAAAATCAGATTATGCAGTCCAAGTTGGTGATTTGATTAGTGTGAGGAAATTTGGTCGATTAAAACTCGTTAGAGATAATGGGCAAACAAAAAAAGATAAAAAGAAATTAACGGTCCAATTGTTATTAAGTAAGTGAGGAAAAATATGCCAATTACATCGTTAGAAATCAAAGATAAAACCTTTGGTACAAGATTTAGAGGTTTTGATCCAGAAGAAGTTGAAGAATTTCTTGAAATTGTTGTTCGTGATTATGAAGATTTAGTTCGAAGCAATCATGATAAAGAGTTGCATATCAAAAGCTTGGAAGAACGTTTGTCTTACTTTGATGAGATGAAAGATTCTTTGAGTCAATCAGTATTGATTGCTCAAGATACGGCAGAGCGTGTGAAACAAGCTGCTCAAGATCGTTCTAATAATATTATCCAACAGGCAGAGCAAGATGCCCAACGTTTGCTTGAAGAAGCAAAATATAAGGCTAATGAGATCTTGCGTCAAGCTACTGATAATGCTAAGAAAGTTGCTGTTGAAACTGAAGAATTGAAGAACAAGAGCCGTGTCTTCCACCAACGTCTCAAATCTACTATTGAGAGCCAGTTAGCAATTGTTGAATCATCAGATTGGGAAGATATTCTGCGCCCAACAGCTACCTACCTTCAGACAAGTGATGAAGCATTTAAAGAAGTTGTTGGTGAAGTTCTTGGTGAGTCAGTATATTCACAACCAGAAGAAGAACCAATCGATATGACTCGTCAATTTACACCTGAAGAAATGGCTGAGTTACAAGCTCGAATTGAGGCTGGTAATAGAGAATTAGCTGAATTTGAAGCTCAACAAGATCATTATGTGGAAGAACATTTAGAGCCAGTTGAAGTCGAAGCCCCTTCATCGAATGAGGAAGATACAAATAAAGAATCTGTCCTTATCTTATAATGAATAGTGATATGTGAGAACAATATCTTATCCTTATATTTTCAGCGAGCAGGAGATGGTGTGAGTCCTGTAATCCCTAATGATAAGATTATCCTCTCAAAAACTCAAGTCTGAAATTAGTAGGATTTGACGTTCCCCACGTTACGGGATAAGAGGGAGAAAGACTAAATCTTTTTCCGAATAAAGGTGGTACCACGATTTTCGTCCTTTTTGGCAGTCGTGGTTTTTAATTTGTTATTTTTTATAAAGGAGATACCATGAAACTCAAAGATACCCTTAACCTTGGGAAAACAGCTTTCCCAATGCGTGCAGGACTTCCTACCAAAGAGCCAGTTTGGCAAAAGGAATGGGAAGATGCAAAACTTTACCAACGTCGTCAAGAATTGAACCAAGGAAAACCTCATTTCACCTTGCATGATGGCCCTCCATACGCGAACGGAAATATCCACGTTGGGCACGCTATGAACAAGATTTCAAAAGATATCATTGTTCGTTCAAAATCTATGTCAGGTTTTTACGCACCATTTATCCCAGGTTGGGATACTCATGGTCTGCCAATCGAGCAAGTTTTGGCAAAACAAGGTATCAAACGTAAAGAAATGGACTTGGTTGAGTACTTGAAACTTTGCCGTGAATACGCTCTTTCTCAAGTAGATAAACAACGTGAAGACTTTAAACGTTTGGGAGTTTCTGGTGACTGGGAAAATCCATATGTGACTTTGACACCTGACTATGAGGCAGCTCAAATCCGTGTATTTGGTGAGATGGCTAATAAAGGTTATATCTACCGTGGTGCCAAGCCAGTTTACTGGTCTTGGTCATCTGAGTCTGCCCTTGCAGAAGCGGAGATTGAATACCATGACTTGGTTTCAACTTCCCTTTACTATGCAAATAAGGTAAAAGATGGCAAAGGTGTTCTAGATACAGATACTTACATCGTTGTCTGGACAACTACTCCATTTACCATCACAGCTTCTCGTGGTTTGACTGTCGGAGCGGATATTGATTACGTCTTGGTTCAACCTGCAGGTGAAGCTCGTAAGTTTGTCGTTGCTGCAGAATTATTGACTAGCTTGTCTGAGAAATTTGGTTGGGCTGATGTTCAAGTTTTGGCAACTTACCGTGGTCAAGAATTGAATCATATCGTAACAAAACACCCATGGGATACAGCTGTAGATGAATTGGTTATCCTTGGTGACCACGTTACGACTGATTCTGGTACGGGTATTGTCCATACAGCCCCTGGTTTTGGTGAGGATGACTATAATGTTGGTATTGCTAATGGTCTTGAAGTCGCAGTGACTGTTGACGAACGTGGTATTATGATGGCCAATGCTGGTGCTGAGTTTGAAGGTCAATTCTATGACAAGGTTGTACCAACTGTTATCGAAAAACTTGGCAACCTCCTTCTTGCGCAAGAAGAAATCTCTCACTCATATCCATTTGACTGGCGTACGAAGAAACCAATCATCTGGCGTGCAGTTCCACAATGGTTTGCCTCAGTTTCTAAATTCCGCCAAGACATCTTGGACGAAATTGAAAAAGTGAAATTCCACTCAGAATGGGGTAAAGTCCGTCTTTACAATATGATCCGTGACCGTGGCGACTGGGTTATCTCTCGTCAACGTGCTTGGGGTGTTCCACTTCCAATCTTCTACGCTGAAGATGGTACAGCAATCATGACTGCTGAAACCATTGAACATGTGGCTCAACTCTTTGAAGTACACGGTTCAAGCATTTGGTGGGAACGTGATGCTAAAGACCTCTTGCCAGAAGGATTTACACATCCAGGTTCACCAAATGGCGAGTTCAAGAAAGAAACAGATATCATGGATGTTTGGTTTGACTCAGGTTCATCATGGAATGGGGTTGTTGTAAATCGTCCGGAGTTGACTTACCCAGCAGACCTTTACCTAGAAGGTTCTGACCAATACCGTGGTTGGTTCAACTCATCACTCATCACATCTGTTGCCAACCATGGCGTAGCACCTTACAAACAAATCTTGTCACAAGGTTTTGCTCTTGATGGTAAAGGTGAGAAGATGTCTAAATCTCTTGGAAATACCATTGCTCCAAGCGATGTTGAAAAACAATTCGGTGCTGAAATCTTGCGTCTTTGGGTAACAAGTGTTGACTCAAGCAACGACGTGCGTATTTCTATGGATATCTTGAGCCAAGTGTCTGAAACTTACCGTAAGATCCGTAACACCCTTCGTTTCTTGATTGCCAATACATCTGACTTTAACCCAGCTCAAGACTCAGTAGCTTACGATGAGCTTCGTTCAGTTGATAAGTACATGACGATTCGCTTTAACCAGCTTGTGAAAACGATTCGTGATGCTTACGCCAACTTTGAATTCTTGACAATCTACAAGGCTTTGGTGAACTTTATCAACGTTGATTTGTCAGCCTTCTACCTTGACTTCGCTAAAGATGTTGTCTACATTGAAGGTGCTAAATCACTCGAACGCCGTCAAATGCAGACTGTTTTCTATGACATTCTTGTCAAAATCACCAAACTCTTGACACCTATCCTTCCTCACACTGCTGAAGAAATCTGGTCATATCTTGAGTTTGAAGCTGAAGACTTCGTCCAATTGTCAGAATTGCCAGAAGCTCAAACTTTTGCTAATCAAGAAGAAATCTTGGATACATGGGCTGCCTTCATGGACTTCCGTGGACAAGCTCAAAAAGCCTTGGAAGAAGCTCGTAATGCAAAAGTAATCGGTAAATCACTTGAAGCTCACTTGACAGTTTATCCAAATGAAGTGGTGAAAACTCTACTCGAAGCAGTAAACAGCAATGTAGCTCAACTTTTGATTGTGTCTGAATTGACCATCGCAGAAGGACAAGCTCCAGAAACTGCCGTTAGCTTCGAAGATGTAGCCTTTACAGTAGAACGCGCTGCAGGTGATGTATGTGACCGTTGCCGTCGTATCGACCCAACGACAGCAGAACGTAGCTACCACGCAGTCATTTGTGACCACTGTGCAAGCATCGTAGAAGAAAACTTTGCAGACGCAGTCGCAGAAGGATTTGAAGAGAAATAATCGAATTATAGATTAAAAAAGTTTTCTGTGTGTGTATTTTAGTTTGATATAAAAGAAAATATTAAACAAAAATAATGTACAATATTAATTTTTAATGAAAAGGAAATATTGATGAAAAAGAAAACACTTGCTCAATTAGATGGTATCATTGGTTTAGTTACAGGAACTATTCTAACCATTTTGCCAATTATTATAATTATGATTGCCTCTATATTTGATGATGAAGAAGTTGTTGGTGTCATCTTAGGAATTATTTTTATTATTTTTAGTTTAGTAAAAATTGGAATTTTAATTCTAGGTATTCTCTCACTAATATACTATAAAGATGATAATAGAATTTCTATTGCACCCTCAGTCTTATTAATTGTTGGCTCTGCACTTGCATTGGTTCCATTATTAGGATGGATAGGGGGAATCGTCATTATTGTTGGTGCTTCATTATTTTTAGGAAGCCTCAAAAAATTTAAAGTTGAACTATAAATAGAGTTTTTGTCAAGTAGAGTAAATGGAGAAACTCTAAAATTGGTTCTTTGTCAGCAGTAGTGGATTAAAGAAAAGCTAAGATAGAGAGAGGACAAATTTCGTCCTTTCTTTTTTGATGTTCAGAGCGATAAAAATCATTTTTTGAAGTTTTCAAAGTTTCGAAAACCAAAGGCATTTCGTTCGATAAGTTTGATGAGATTATTGGTCGCTTCTGATTTGGAGTTAGAATAGGGTAATTGAAGGGCGTTGACGATTTTTCAATGATTTCATGATTGATGAAAGTTACTATTTTAGTTTTAAGAATTGTGGCTATTGTGTATTTCAAGGACGATGAGCGTGTGACTCCTGCACCGTCTGTATTGTTTATCGTAGGTAGTTCTGTTGGATTGATCCCATTCGTGGACTAGATAGGATAAATTATGACAATTATTGGCAATTCCTATACTTTGAAATTTTGAAAAAATTCGAAATTGAAGAATCATATCTTTCGAACTGAGGTGGAATGAATTGAATCTTTGTTAGAAATACTTATTACAGTATGAAGGCGGTCAGCCTTATTTTTTGTTACCAATTGACGAAAAATTTTATAGGATAAATAAGCTATTTCATTCGTAAAATCTAAAGCATTTATTTGAGACAAGGAACTCTTTTTATAGTATAATGATGGTTGTAGATTGAATATATCAAAATATATATCGAAGTATTTTTGTTTCTTGTAAGTTTATCATAGTGAGGAAGCAAAATGCTTCTTCTATTTTGAAATGGACAAAATAATAGAGAGGATATAGAATGAAAAAATTTTTTGGAGAGAAGCAGCATCGTTTTTCCTTACGAAAGTTGGCGATTGGTCTTGTGTCTGCTTCAATTTCGAGCTTATTTTTTGTGTCCATTGCTAGCAGTGGGACCGTATTTGCTCAAGAAAATGTATCTATTCACTACAAATATGTGACAGATACAGAGTTAAGTAAGCAAGAGAAGGACTTGATTGTAAAGGATTTTCCTAATATTGCTGAAGATAGTGAGAGTACCTATTATCTAGTCTACCGTATGGATGAGAAAGCCCAACTAGGTCAGTTGCCTCATACCGGTGAGCACAATAATCTGGTTACCGCCCTTACTGGTGGAGCCCTCGCTTCGATTGGACTCCTCATTTTTGCTGTTTCGAGAAAGAAAGGCAATAAGAAAGCATTGTTGAAGGTTGTTTTGATAACAGGCGTGGGGAGCGGTTTGGTCTCTTCGGTTCAGGCTATTGAAAATCAGCTTTTGCTACAATACAATCAAGAATATCAATTATCCCAAGGAGATAGTCTGCCTCTGCCAAGAGTCCTGTCAGGTTATACCTATCTAGGCTATATTAAGCAAGACAAGAAAATTAATCAGTTAGAAACTGTTGCTAGAGATCAGAAACTAGACGATACGGTTCACTCTCATTTCCAGTCCAATGAAGGTGGGCAAAATGTAAGAGATGAGCGGAAAAATCCGTCTCCAACAAGCCCTGCTGACAAGCCAATCCCTTCTCAAGATTCACCCAATCAAAAGCCGTCTGGTATTGCTAGTGTGGATCCTCATGACGAAGTCTTGGCTGGTCGCGTGAACAAACCAGAGCTCCTATACAAAGATCAAGAGATTGAAACCAAGCTAGACTTTGCTGAAGTGGTTCAGGAAAATCCCGAACTAGCAGAGGGAACCATTCGTGTCAAACAAGAAGGTCATGTTGGGAAGAAGGTTGAGGTTGTTCGTATTTTCACTGTTGAAAACCAAGAAATTACTCGTGAGATCCTCTCGACCAAGGTAGAAAAATCCTTGCCACGTATAGTAGAGAAAGGGACTAAGAAGGCAGTTGCTCCGAGTGAAGCACCTCAGTCTGCAAGAAAAGGAGAGCCTGAGACTCAGGCCTCATTACCAGAATATACAGGCACTCAGTCCAGTGCTATTGTCGAACCAGAGCAAGTAGCTCCAAAACCAGAGTACAAGGGAACTCAAGCTGGAGCCATCGTCGAACCGGAGACTCAGCCTTCCTTGCCAGAATATAAAGGTGAGCAATCGGGAGCTGTTGTAGCCCCTGAGACAAATGAAAAACCAGAATATACTGGCACCCAATCTGGAGCCATCGTCGAACCAGAACAGGTACCATCAAAACCATCTTATACAGGTACCCAATCCGGAGCGATTGTTGAACCCGAACAAGTAGCTCCACAACCAGAGTACAAGGGAACTCAAGCTGGTACCATCGTCGAACCAGAGACTCAGCCTTCCCTGCCAGAATATAAAGGTGAGCAATCTGATGCAATAGTTGCCCCTGAGAAAACTGATAAACCATCCTATACAGGCACTCAGTCTGGAGCAATAGTCGAACCCGAGAAAGTAGCTCCGCTACCTGAATATCAGGGAACTCAAGCTGGTGCTATCGTCGAACCAGAGACCCATGCTTCCTTACCAGAATATAAAGGTGAGCAATCTGGTGCAATAGTTGCCCCTGAGACAAATGAAAAACCAGAATATACAGGAATTCAATCTGGAGCCATCGTCGAACCAGAAACGGCTGATAAGCCATCCTATACAGGTACCCAGTCCGGAGCGGTTGTTGAACCAGAGCAAGTGGCTCCACAACCAGAGTACAAGGGAACTCAAGCTGGTGCCATCGTCGAACCGGAGACTCAGCCTTCCTTGCCAGAATATACTGGCATTCAATCCGGAGCAATAGTCGCACCAGAACAGGTACCATCGAAACCATCTTATACAGGTACCCAATCCGGAGCGATTGTTGAACCCGAACAAATCGCCCCTCTTCCAGAATATACTGGCAATATTGAGCAAGAAAAACCGGAAACTCCATCTGAAAAACCACAAGAAAAAGATCCAGAAAAAACACTTGAATTAAGAAATGTTTCGGATCTGGAGTTGTATAGTCAGACCAATGGTACTTACAAACAACATGTTTCTTTAGACAGTGTTCCAAGTAATCTAGACACTTACTTTGTTAAGGTAAAATCGTCGTCATTCAAAGATGTCTATCTACCTGTCGCTTCAATAACTGCAGAAATAAAAAATGGACAATCCGTTTATAAAATCATAGCCAAAGCTGAGAAACTCCAGCAAGAGCTAGAAAATAAATATGTCGATAATTTCACCTTCTATCTCGCAAAAAAGGCCACAGAAGAAACAACAACCTTCACTTCCTTTAGCAACCTAGTTAAAGCTATCAACAAGAATCTCTCTGGAACCTATCATTTAGCGGCTAGCTTGAATGCCAACGAAGTGGAGTTGGGACCTGATGACAGATCTTACATCAAAGGCACCTTTACTGGTCAGTTGATTGGTGAAAAAGATGGCAAGCATTATGCTATTTACAACTTGAAAAAACCTCTTTTTGAAAGCTTGAGAGGGGCCACAGTAGAAAAGTTGAGCCTAAAAAATGTCTCTATTTCTGGTAAAGATGATATCGGTTCACTGGCCAATGAAGCTACGGATAACACAAAGATTAAGCAAGTTCATGTCGATGGTGTTCTGGCTGGGGAACGTGGTATCGGTGGTTTGTTGGCTAAGGCAGACCAATCAAGCATCACAGAGAGCAGTTTTAAGGGAAGAATTGTTAATACTTACGAAACGACTGCGGCATACAATATTGGTGGTTTGGTCGGTCATTTGACAGGAGGCAGAGCTTCACTGACTAAGTCAAAAGCGACAGTAGGCATTTCATCCAACACGAATAGTTCAGATCAGACTGTTGGTGGGCTAGCAGGTCTAGTAGACCAAGATGCGCATATACAGGATAGCTATGCTGAAGGTGATATCAACAATGTCAAGCACTTTGGTAGAGTTGCGGGTGTGGCTGGATATTTGTGGGATCGAAAGACGAATGAGGAACAGCATGCAGGAAGATTGACCAATGTACTAAGTGATGTCAATGTAACCAACGGGAATGCTATTACCGGTTACCACTATAATGAAATGAAGGTGGCTAATACATTCAGCAACAAAGCTAATAGAGTCTACAATGTCACCTTGGTCAGGGAAGAAGTCGTCAGCAAGGAATCATTTGTAGAAAGAGGAACAATGCTAGATGCTTCTGAAGTGACTAATAAAAAAGCAGAAATCAATCCTCTCACTCCTCCAACAGTGGAGCCTCTTTCAATAAGTGGTAGTAAAGAAAGTGATTTTTCTAAGGTGAAGCATTATCAAGCTCAGCGCGCCTTGGCTTATAAAAATATTGAAAAATTGCTACCTTTCTACAACAAGGCAACCGTCGTCAAATACGGAAACCTGGTCAATGAGAACAGTCTTTTATATAAAAAAGCACTCTTGTCTGCAGTCATGATGAAGGATGACCAAGTCATCACAGATATTGTTTCCAACAAACAGACTGCAAACAAACTCTTGCTCCATTACCAGGATCATTCCTCTGAAACATTCCAGCTCAAGTACCAGACTGATTTTGCTAAGTTAGCAGAATATAGTCTAGGAGATACGGGGCTTCTCTATACGCCAAACCAATTCTTGTATAATCAAGAAACGATTATCCAGCAAGTCTTACCAGAATTGAAGAAGGTAGATTATCACTCAGATGAGATCAGAAACACACTCGGTATCTCACCCAAAGTGAAGCAAACCGAGCTCTATCTAGAAGAGCAGTTTGCTAAAACGAAGGAGCATCTAGAAGACAGTCTGAGAAAACTTTTGTCAGCGGATGCTGGTCTAGTGGAAAACAATCAAGTAATGACAGGTTACATCGTAGATAAAATTAAGCGCAACAAGGAAGCCTTGCTTCTTGGTATGAGTTACTTAGAGCGTTGGTATAACTTTAGCTATGGTCAGGTTAATATTAAAGACTTGGTCTTGTATCACCTTAATTTCTTTGGCAAAGGAAATGCATCTCCGTTAGATACTTTGATTGAGTTAGGGAAATCAGGATTTAATAATTTGCTTGCTAAGAACAACGTTGATACTTATGGTATCAGTCTTGCCAGTCATCATGGAACGACAGATTTGTTTAGCACGCTAGAAAATTACCGAAAAGTCTTTTTACCAAACACTAGCAACAATGACTGGTTTAAAAAACAGACCAAAGCTTTCATCGTCGAAGAAAAATCCACTATTGCAGAGGTCAAAGCCAAGCAAGAGCAAGCAGGGACTAAGTACTCTATCGGTGTTTATGACCGAATTACTAGTAGTACTTGGAAATACCGCAATATGGTCTTGCCTCTCCTTACTTTGCCAGAAAGATCTGTATTTGTCATCTCAACCTTGTCTAGCCTAGGATTTGGAGCTTACGATCGCTACCGCAACAGCGACTATAAGGCTGGAGATGAACTCAATAAGTTTGTTGAAGATAATGCGCGTGAAACAGCCAAGCGTCAGCGAGATCACTATGATTATTGGTATCGTATTTTAGATAATCAGGGACGTGAAAAACTCTATCGTACGATTCTGCTTTATGATGCCTATAAATTTGGTGATGATCATACTGAAGGAAAGGCTTCAACAATCGCAGACTTTGAGAATTCAAATCCTGCAATGCAACATTTCTTTGGACCAGTTGGTAACAAGGTAGTTCATAATCATCACGGTGCATACGCAACAGGAGATGGTGTCTACTATATGTCTTACCGTATGTTGGATAAGGATGGCGCTATAACGTATACCCATGAAATGACCCATGATTCCGATCAGGATATCTATCTTGGTGGTTATGGTCGAAGAAGTGGTCTTGGTCCTGAGTTCTTTGCTAAAGGTTTATTACAAGCTCCAGATCATCCAAATGATGCGACCATTACCATTAACTCAATCTTGAAACATTCAAAATCAGATAGCTTAGAAGGATCCCGTCTACAAGTCTTAGATCCGACGGAACGATTCAAAGATGCATCCGATCTCCAGAAATACGCTCATAATATGTTTGACCTCATCTATCTGTTGGAATATCTTGAAGGGCAATCAATCGTTAAGAAACTGAATGTATCTCAGAAAATGGAAGCTCTTAGAAAAATTGAGAACAAGTATGTGAAAGATCCAGCAGACGGAAATGACGTTTACGCCACTAACGTAGTCAAAGAATTGACAGAAAATGAGGCTAAAAAATTGACCAGCTTTGATAGTTTGATTGACAATAATATTCTTTCGGCTCGTGAGTATCAAGCTGGCACATATGAGAGAAATGGCTATTTTACGATTAAACTCTTTGCACCAATCTTTTCAGCATTGAGCAGTGAGAAAGGAACTCCTGGAGATCTTATGGGGCGCCGGATAGCTTATGAACTCTTAGCTGCTAAAGGATTTAAAGATGGTATGGTCCCATATATTTCCAACCAATATGAAGAAATTGCTAAACAAAATGGTCAGACAATCAACCTCTACGGTAAAAAGCAAGGATTAGTGACAGATAAGCTTGTTTTAGAAAAGCTATTTGGTGGTCAGTATTCATCTTGGGCAGCCTTCAAAAAAGCTATGTATCAAGAGCGCGTTGCTCAGTTTGAACATTTGACTAAAGTTACTTTTAAAGATCCGACGCAATCATGGATGAGCAATGCCACCAAAACCATTCAAAGAGTAAAAGAATTGCAAGAACTCATGGATCAAGCTGTTTTACAGGATGCTATAGGTCCTCGTTGGAGTGACTATAACCCAGAAACTGACAGTGCAGTTCATAAACTTAAGAGAGCAGTCTTTAAAGCCTACCTAGACCAAACAAATGATTTTAGAACCTCTATTTTTGCAAATAAAAAGTAATGAATTATAGAAGTTCCTAATCAGGATGAGAGGACTTTACTTCCTGGCTGTCAGAACTTGTCGATTTTAACTAGCTTTTTTGTGAAAAATTGTGTAAAATAGAATAGATAAACGAGGGGAAACCTCGGAAAATTTAAAGGAGAATCCATCTAATGGTAAAATTGGTTTTTGCTCGCCACGGTGAGTCTGAATGGAACAAAGCTAACCTTTTCACTGGTTGGGCTGATGTTGATTTGTCTGAAAAAGGTACACAACAAGCGATTGACGCTGGTAAATTGATCAAAGAAGCTGGTATCGAATTTGACCAAGCTTACACTTCAGTATTGAAACGTGCTATCAAAACAACTAACTTGGCTCTTGAAGCTTCTGACCAATTGTGGGTTCCAGTTGAAAAATCATGGCGTTTGAACGAACGTCACTACGGTGGTTTGACTGGTAAAAACAAAGCTGAAGCTGCTGAACAATTTGGTGATGAGCAAGTTCACATCTGGCGTCGTTCATACGATGTATTGCCTCCAAACATGGACCGTGATGATGAGCACTCAGCTCACACAGACCGTCGTTACGCTTCACTTGACGACTCAGTTATTCCAGATGCTGAAAACTTGAAAGTGACTTTGGAACGTGCCCTTCCATTCTGGGAAGACAAAATCGCTCCAGCTCTTAAAGATGGTAAAAACGTATTCGTAGGAGCTCACGGTAACTCAATCCGTGCCCTTGTAAAACACATCAAAGGTTTGTCAGATGACGAAATCATGGACGTGGAAATCCCTAACTTCCCACCATTGGTATTCGAATTCGACGAAAAATTGAACGTAGTTTCTGAATACTACCTTGGAAAATAATGTGTAAAAAGAAAGCCTAGGAATACCTAGGCTTTTCTTTTTATTCTAGTATCCAACTCTTCGAAAAAGCGTTATAATGATATTAAGAAGTAGTTAAAGAAAGTGAGGTTGATGATGGCTTATATTGAGATGAAACACTGTTACAAGCGTTATCAGGTTGGGGATACGGAGATTGTGGCTAATCGCGATGTGAATTTTGAGATTGAAAAGGGTGAATTGGTTATCATTCTAGGTGCATCTGGTGCAGGCAAGTCAACGGTTCTTAATCTTCTTGGGGGAATGGATACCAATGACGAGGGGGAAATCTGGATTGATGGTGCCAATATTGCAGATTATAGTTCCCACCAGAGGACCAATTATCGTAGAAATGATGTCGGTTTTGTTTTTCAGTTTTATAATCTAGTTTCCAATCTGACAGCTAAGGAAAATGTGGAGTTGGCATCAGAAATTGTGACAGATGCCTTGAATCCTGAACAGGTCTTGACAGATGTAGGTCTGGCTCATCGTCTCAATAACTTTCCAGCCCAGCTTTCTGGAGGGGAGCAACAGCGAGTCTCCATTGCACGCGCAGTAGCCAAAAATCCTAAAATTCTCCTTTGTGACGAACCGACAGGCGCCTTGGATTATCAGACGGGCAAGCAGGTTTTGAAAATTCTCCAAGACATGTCTCGTCAAAAGGGAGCGACGGTAATCATCGTGACTCACAATAGCTCGCTAGCTCCTATCGCAGATCGGGTGATTCACATGCGTGATGCCACTGTTATGAGAGTAACAATCAATGAGCATCTACAGGCTATCGATACATTGGAGTATTAGCATGAAAAAAACATACCGAAAAGACTTGCTCCAGTCGGTGACTGCTTCCAAGGGACGCTTTTTATCTATCTTGACCTTGATGATGCTGGGGTCTTTAGCTCTAGTAGGTCTCAAAGTGACTAGCCCCAATATGGAACGTACGGCTGAGGATTATCTTCATAAAGCAAATACCTTGGATCTGGCCGTGATAGCTGATTATGGCTTGGATAAAAAGGATCAAGACGAACTAAAGACCCTTCAAGGAGCAAGTGTTGAGTTTGGCTATATGGCAGACCTAACCGTTGAAAATAGTGAAGAAGCGGTTCGACTTTATTCTAAGCCAGAGGGAATTTCAACTTTTCAAGTGACAGAAGGGCGACTGCCAGAAGCTGATGAGGAAATTGCCTTGGCAGATTTCTGGAAAGACCGCTATCAGATTGGGCAGACTATCACCTTTAGCAAGAAAGAAGAAGGGAAGACCGTCATAAAATCCCAATCTTTCACCATTACTGGATTTGTCCATTCGAGTGAGATACTTTCTCAAGAAGACTTGGGAGGGGCTAGTAGTGGAAATGGAAGCTTGGCTGGCTATGGAGTGATTTTACCCAGTCAGTTTGACTCAGATGTTTATAGCATTGCGCGTGTGCGCTATGATGATTTAAAAAATTTGGATGCTTTTTCATCAGACTATAGAAGCAAACGAGATCAACACCAGGAAGACTTACAAAACTTGCTTTCCGATAATGGTCAAAAAAGATTGGCAAGTATCAAAGCAAATGGGCAAAAGAGCTTGGAAGATGGAAAAGAGCAACTCCAAACAGCTGAAGGTAACCTTCAAAAAGGCAAGAGTCAGTTAGAACAGGCTGAAGGTCGATTGAAAACTCAAGAAGAACAAGTGACCGCTTTGCCTGAGCCTCAAAAGAGTCAAGCCAAGGAGCAATTGACAAAAGCTAAGGAAGAATTGGCTACAGAAAAAGAAAAAATGGCTCAGACAGAGAGTAATCTAGCCAAGGAAAAAGAGAAGCTTGAACAACACCAGAAAGAGCTTGATGAACTGGCAGAGCCTACTTACCATGTATACAACCGCCAAACCATGCCAGGCGGTCAAGGCTATCTCATGTACAGTAACGCTTCAGCAAGTATTCGTTCTGTCGGTAATATCTTTCCCGTGGTGCTTTTTATGGTTGCTGCAATGGTAACCTTTACAACTATGACTCGCTTTGTGGATGAAGAGCGCACCAATGCTGGTATTTTCAAGGCTCTAGGTTATAAGAATAAAGATATTGTTGCCAAGTTTGTTCTCTATGGTTTTCTTGCAGGAACTGTAGGAACCGTTTTAGGAACGCTTTTAGGACATTATCTCCTTGCAGGCGTGATTTCGGATGTTATAACAGCTGGAATGGTCGTTGGGAAAAGTCAGGAGTATTTCTACTGGTCTTATAGCCTTCTTGCTCTGGCCTTAAGTTGGGTATCCAGTGTCTTGCCAGCTTATCTAGTAGCACGGAGGGAATTGCACGATGAAGCAGCCCAACTTTTGCTGCCCAAACCTCCCGTTAAAGGATCAAAGATTTTGCTGGAACGCCTGAGCTTTATTTGGAGTCGTTTGAGCTTCACTCATAAGGTTACGGCGCGAAATATTTTCCGCTATAAGCAACGGATGTTGATGACCATTTTTGGAGTTGCGGGTTCGGTTGCTCTCCTATTTGCAGGTCTTGGCATTCAGTCTTCTGTGGGAGGAGTTGTCGAGCGTCAATTTGAACAAATCCAGCAATACCAGATGATTGTAGCGGAAAAGAGCAGTGTAGCGGAGAAAGAAAAAGCGGACCTAGAAAGTGCCTTGCAAGCTGATTCTATCCATGCTTACCAAAAAATCTACTCTAAATCCATTGAAAAAGATTTCAAAGGAAAAGCAGGACTTCAGACTATCACCATAATGGTTACAAGCAGAGAAAATTTCAAACCCTTTATCGCATTAGAGGAAAATGGCCAAGAGGTGGAGATCACTGATGGAGCCGTCGTGAGTCAAAAACTGGCTCAACTAGCAGATGTTACGGTTGGAGACAAGCTGGAGCTTGATGGAAAAGAAATCAAGGTATCGGCTATTTCTGAAAACTATGTTGGACACTTTGTTTATCTCAACCGAGCGACCTACGAACAAGTCTACGGTACCAGTCCCCAAGACAACACCTACCTAGTAAAATTAAAAGAGCCAACACCATCCAATACGGAGAAAGAAGCTGCGGCCTTTATGAAAAAAACTGCTGTTTCTGGGGTGGTCCAAAATGCAACGGCTATCCACCTCTTTGAATCTGTAGCCAATTCTCTCAATAAAACCATGGCAATCCTTATCCTTGTTTCCGTCTTGCTAGCCATTGTCATTCTTTACAATCTCACCAATATCAATGTGGCAGAACGTATCCGTGAACTTTCGACTATCAAGGTTCTCGGTTTCCATAATAAAGAAGTGACCCTCTATATCTATCGCGAGACCATGGTGCTATCCCTTGTGGGAATTATTCTCGGTTTGGTAGCCGGCTACTATTTACATCAATTTTTGATTCAGATGATCTCACCTGCCACCATACTTTTTTATCCACGAGTCAGCTGGGAAGTCTCTGCTCTTCCAATCGTCGCAGTGACCGTGATCTTAGCCTTACTGGGTCTCTTTGTCAATCACCACTTGAGAAAGGTGGATATGCTTGAAGCCCTGAAATCAGTAGAGTAGGTCAATTTTTTAAAAGTAAATCAGTTGACAAAGTCTCTGCTTCTTGGTAGAATAAGAACTGTCGTAAAGACAAATAACTTCTTCTTGGTTACAGGCATGCCAACCTGTCACTCGGATGAAGCCAAATAAAAAGGAGAAACATCATGGCAATCTCAAAAGAGAAAAAAAATGAAATCATCGCACAATATGCACGTCACGAAGGTGATACAGGTTCAGTAGAGGTTCAAGTTGCTGTCCTTACTTGGGAAATCAACCACCTTAACGAACACATCAAACAACACAAAAAAGACCACGCTACTTACCGTGGATTGATGAAAAAAATCGGTCGCCGTCGTAACTTACTTGCATACTTGCGTAAAAACGACGTTAACCGTTACCGTGAGTTAATCAACTCTCTAGGACTTCGTCGCTAATTCAAGATACAAAGGCCGTCAAAAGCACAAAGCAAAAATAGGAAAATTGACGAAGAAACTTCAGTTTCTAGGAGATTTTATCTTTTTTGCCAAGTGCTTAGGCCGTGTTCAATTGAGCATATCTTGATAATGAAGCTACTCTAAATTGGGTAGCTTTTTTGTATGGATTTTATCCCAATCTCAAATCAGCTCTCTGATTTTCAGAGGGCTTTTTTATTGAGATTTTATCGGTCACAATTTTGGAGACTACAAAAACCGGATCCTATGAAGGTGGCTTACTAGAACAATTTTATCGGTCACAATTTTGGAGACTACAAAAACCTCAAATGGTATCAGCTAATTACACCATAAAGGTGCGCAGCTACTCGGCTTGAAAAGCCGAGTAGCTGTCTGCAAGCTCCCTCGGAGAGCCCACACTTTACGAAGTAAAGTATAGTATGTTATACTTTACATGGAAGTAGTCACTGAATTTCAGTTAGAAATTACTTTGTAACTACATTTTGAGGAGGAGTAAAATGCTTTCCTACGTTCGACATTACCCACTAGCGATAGCTAAATTAATGTGTCTGTGTTCTCCTAAAATCTGCTGATTTATTACTGACTAATACAGGAGGTTTTTATGGGACAGACAATCATATCTGCTATTGGTGTTTATATTTCCACCAGTATCGATTATTTAATTATTTTAATTATTTTATTTGCACAGCTATCACAGAATAAACAAAAATGGCATATTTATGCGGGGCAATATCTAGGCACAGGCTTACTTGTAGGGGCGAGTTTAGTTGCTGCTTATGTCGTTAATTTCGTGCCTGAAGAATGGATGGTTGGATTGCTTGGTTTAATTCCTATCTATTTAGGGATTCGCTTTGCAATTGTTGGAGAAGGTGAGGAAGAAGAGGAAGAAATTATTGAAAGGTTAGAACAAAGCAAGGCAAATCAACTGTTTTGGACAGTTACATTGCTGACAATTGCGTCTGGCGGAGATAATTTAGGTATCTATATACCTTATTTCGCTTCGTTAGATTGGTCACAGACCCTCGTGGCGTTGCTTGTGTTTGTAATCGGCATAATTATCTTATGCGAGATTAGTCGGGTGTTATCCTCTATTCCGTTAATATTCGAGACAATTGAAAAATACGAGCGAATCATTGTGCCCTTAGTATTCATTCTACTTGGACTATACATCATGTATGAAAATGGCACGATAGAGACTTTTCTGATCGTGTAGATTTTTTTGTTTCACTAGGATTTTAGCCCGAGCTCAAATCAGCTCTCTGACTTCAGAGGGCTTTTTATGTTGTCACTTTACCTCGATATACTCAAGTATAATCTTTACTTATGCTTCCTAGCACAATAAAACCAACTATATTCATTTGTTCTCATCTTGTTCCATTGCTGAAAATATGGTATACTTTTCATGAGAATTTTCTAAATTTTTAAGATTCTATCAAAGGAGGTTTGCATGCTTTCCAAATTTTCTGGAAGCCGACAAGACCAGCAATTTGTGTTACTTTTAGTTATTTTGCTAGGTATTTTAGGGATTTCTCTCTTTCTAGCAGTTTCTATGGGATCCGTTGCTATTAATCTAGGAGATACCTATCGGATTATTTTGAGCAGGTTGGGATTTCCTCTTGAGATAGGAGAGGTTTCTAAGTCTACTCTTGCCATTGTATGGAACATGAGATTCCCTCGAGTATTGTTAGGTCTGATAGTAGGAGCAGGTCTTTCTATGTGTGGTAGCGTGATGCAGTCTACAGTGAACAACCCCATCGCAGAGCCTTATGTCTTAGGAATATCTGCGGGTGCAACTCTAGGTGCAACCTTGAGCATCATTCTTGGTTTTAAAGTGATGATTAGCCTTGGAGCTTTTCTTGGAGCTATTTTGGCAACCATTGCTGTCCTCATCATTGCTTCTATGCAGGGAAGGATGACGACTTCTAGTCTGATTTTATCAGGAACGGTGGTCAATGCTCTCTTTTTGGCTTTTTCCAACTTTATTATCTCAGTTGGTGCTAATGCTGACAGTGTGATGACTATTAAGTTTTGGACCATGGGCTCGCTTGCTGGGACTACCTGGTCTGACTTAGTTTTGCCAACTATAGTAGTGGGAATGGCCTTTCTATTTTTTTCTACGCAGTATCGTGTTTTTAATGCGATGATGATGGGAGATGAGATTGCTTTAACTTTGGGGATTCCCTTACGCTTTTATTGGTATCTTTATGTGACCATGGTGGCTGTGTTGACAGCAGTCTTAGTGGCAACCTGTGGGATTATTGGATTTGTCGGTCTGATTACTCCACATTTAGCTCGAGGGTTAGTAGGAACGAATTACAAGAGGCTTTTTCCTGTTGCAACCTTGCTAGGTGCCCTCTTTGTCATCTGGGCAGATGTACTCTCTCGTATCATCATTCCAAACGCAGAGCTTCCTATTGGTATTTTTACAGCCTTAGTAGGTGCTCCCTTCTTTATCTACATTGTTGGAGGTAGGCGAAGGGAGGTGAGGGTCTGATATGGACTTGATTTGTCAGGATATCCATTTTGGACTAGGAGAGAAAAAAATCCTCAAGGGAGTTTCTCTTAAGGTTGAAGGGCATCAATTTCACACGATATTAGGACCAAATGGAAGCGGGAAAACCAGTCTACTTAAACTCCTCTATCGTCAGGAAAAGGCGGACAAAGGCTTGATAAGCCTAGATGGAAAGCCTCTGGAACAATGGACGCTCAAAGAAACAGCCAAGCAAATGGCAGTTGTGACCCAGTTTAACCAGCTGCAGTTTGATTGTACAGTTGAAGAAATCGTCTTGCTGGGAAGAACTCCCCACCTCTCTTTTTTACAGAAGGAAAAGGAAAGGGACTATGCGCTCGTTCAAGATGCTCTCGTTAAGGTGGATATGCTTGAGAAGAAAACTCGTCTCTATTCTTCTCTGTCAGGGGGGGAGAAACAACGAGTCTTATTAGCCCGCGCCTTGGCGCAAGAACCGACTCTCTTGCTCCTGGACGAACCAACCAATCACCTGGATATCAAGTATCAGCTAGACTTGTTGGCCATTGTGAAGAATCTCAAGGTCAATGTTCTAGCTGTCCTGCATGATATTCAACTTGCTTGTCGCTATTCGGATTATCTCTATCTGATGAAAGAGGGAGAAATCCTTTACCAAGGGACTCCAAAGGAGACCATCACCCCTGAGTCATTGCAAACTGTATACGGAGTTCAAAGTCAGGTGACTTGGACCGAGGATCAGCAAGCTATGATTCACTATTTATAAGAATGAAAAGGAAAACAAGATGAAAAAAACACTAAGCATTTTACTGGTAACAGTAGCTACTCTAACCATGGCAGCTTGTGGCAATACTACTACAGAAAAAGCTACCACACAATCTAGCACAGAAACAAGTCAAAAGGCGAACACAGAGACGACTTATCCGTTAACGGTCAAAACCTATGACGCGAAAGGGAATGAAGTCGAACAAGTCTTTGACAAGGCACCTGAAAAAGTTATCACAAACAATCTTTCAACCACTGAAATCTTATTGGAGTTGGGGTTGAAGGATAAAATTGTTGGTATGCTCAATCCAGACAATGCTGTGACGGACAAATACAAGGACGCGATTGCATCTATTCCTCAAATTGGGGATAAAAAAACAGTCTCACAAGAGACAGTCCTTTCTTATGAGCCAGACGCTGTGATGGGTCGAAACATGATGTTTTCTGAAAAATCCTTGGGGACAGTTAGCACTTGGAATGAAAACAAAATCCCAGTCTATACGCAAAAAGCTTCTCTCTCAACGATTCAGCAAGATTTGGGGAATATCGTAGAAGATGTCAAAAATCTTGGAATGATTTTTAATGTGCAGTACAAGGCTAATGAATACGCAACCCAATTACAAACTAAAATTGACGCTGTTAAGAAAGCAAATCCAGCAAGTCAAGGTGAAAAGAAAAAGGCTTTGATTATGGTTGCTTATAATGATGAAACCTTCGGTGCCTACAAGTCTGCTTTGCAAGAAAGTTTGCTGAACCAACTTGGTTATACAAACGTTGCTACGGGGACATCAGGCTTGACCTTAGAAAATCTCGTGTCAATGGATCCTGAATTGATTATCTATGTAACCAGTGACCGCAATAAAAAATTGGATGAAAAAGCAGTAGAGTTGATGAAGGCAAATGCTGTTTTGGAAAGCGTTCCTGCTATTAAGAATCAAAAAATCATGACTATCTCTTACGATGAGTTGATGGATTATGGTCCAGCAGTGATTGATTCCCTTGAGAAAATCAATGACTTTATCAATAAATAATGAGTTTGATTGGGAAGGAATTCAAGTCAAAATCAGCCTTCCTTCTAACTACGACCCCAATCGAACCTATCCGGTTATTTTATTGAATGATGGAAACTTGGATTTCCTATCGTCCTTTTCCGAATCTGTGATTTTAGTGGGCTTGACCTCTAAAAATCGCCTAGATGACTACACTCCTTGGAAGGTAGCTGCTCTGAGAGATGGAGCTCCAGATTTTGGCGGTCAGGCCAACGTTTATCATGATCATTTATTTGGAGGTCTTTTAGACAAGTTGCAGTCGCTTTATCGCCTGGACGAAACTTGCCTTGCTTATGGAGGCTACTCACTAGGTGGTTTAGCGGCAGTCTACAGTCTTTTCGGCTTTGACAAGGTTTCCTGTGTCTTCTCCATCTGCGGTTCCTTTTGGTATCCTGATTTTGTGACTTACTGCAAGGAAGAAAATGTGAAAAATCTAGACTGTTTGCTGTATTTACAGAACGGTCAAACAGAAGGAGTCAATCATAGCAATCGCTTAGCTCAAGCACCAGTCTATGCTGAGCAGATTCATACAAGTCTTCAGAAACGCTATCCGAACGGTCAGTTTGTCTTTGATCCTTATGGACACCATGAACAAGTAGCTGAACGATTTCTAGATTTTTCTAGCTGGTTGGCCCAAAAATGGAAAATCGAATAAAAAATTTATCCCTTGGCAAAAGCCAAGGGATTGTTGTATTAATTTAACCAAGTTTTTCTCTTTTCTTATCTGGATTCCAGATGAAGCTTGCGATAAAGCTAAAGACGATGGTTAGGATAGCGAGGATAATGGCAAGGATGAGGGCAGGGATGCGGATAAGCCACCAGAGTGGGTTTGGTTTTTTATTATTGTGCCATTGTTTCGTTTCTTGGTCCAGACGTTGAAATTCTGCTTGGATGCGATTGGCAACTGTTTCAATGCCTTCATCATTCATTTTCTTGATATCTGAGATATCGATTGGATTTCCAAAGTTCATATCGACACGCTCGCGGCTAACCAAGCCTTTCAAGGTCATGGGACCTGTGTAGGTAACCGGCATGATACGGACCTTGGCCATTTTGGCAATCAGAGCTACGCCACCCTTGACATCGTTTGAGTGACGGCTCCCACTTGGAAACATGATAAGAGAGCGATCACTTTTTTTGAGAACATTGATAGGGTATTTGATGGCTGAGGCGTTAGGATTTTCACGGTCGATGGGAAAGGCGCCACACATACGAATCCACCAGCCAAAGATACGGTTGGTAAAGAGTTCTTTTTTTGCCATAAAGATAAACTGTTTTGGCTTGGTCGCAAAAGCCATGTAAACTGGATCCCACCAAGTGCGGTGAGGTGCAACCAGAATATAATTTTCATCTTGATTAGGAATTTTATCAGTATTATGATAGTGGGCATTGCCATTGATGGACCATAGGAGCAATACAACCAATCCACGTAAATAAGTATAAAACATGCGATCTCCTTCGATTATTTTCTTGTTATTATTATACCTTATCAAAGGAGGGCTGGCAAACTTTTCCCTTGACTAGGTGCAGATTTAGGATGAGATTAGAATTCTGTAAAAAAAAATGATATGATAGAATTTATGGATAAAAATAAGATTATGGGATTAACCCAAAGAGAAGTCAAGGAAAGACAGGCTAAGGGCTTGGTCAATGATTTTACTGCTTCGGCCAGTACCAGCACTTGGCAAATCATCAAACGAAATGTCTTTACCCTTTTTAATGCTTTGAACTTTGCCATTGCTTTGGCACTAGCCTTTGTGCAGGCTTGGAGCAATCTGGTCTTCTTTGCCGTTATCTGCTTTAACGCTTTTTCTGGAATTGTGACCGAGCTGCGGGCTAAACACATGGTGGACAAGCTCAATCTCATGACCAAGGAAAAGGTCAAGACTATTCGTGATGGTCAGGAAGTTGCTCTGAATCCTGAAGAATTGGTGCTAGGAGATGTCATTCGTTTATCTGCAGGAGAGCAGATTCCCAGTGATGCCTTGGTTTTGGAAGGCTTTGCGGAAGTCAATGAAGCCATGTTAACGGGGGAAAGTGATTTAGTGCAAAAGGAAGTTGACGCCTTGCTTTTGTCAGGAAGTTTCCTAGCTAGTGGGTCAGTTTTAGCTCAAGTTCACCATGTCGGTGCAGACAACTATGCCGCCAAACTCATGCTGGAAGCCAAGACCGTTAAACCCATCAACTCTCGTATCATGAAATCGCTGGACAAACTAGCAGGTTTTACTGGGAAGATTATCATTCCCTTTGGTCTGGCTCTCTTGCTAGAAGCCTTGCTGTTAAAAGGCCTGCCTCTCAAGTCATCCGTTGTAAATTCATCGACAGCCCTACTGGGAATGTTACCCAAGGGAATCGCCCTTTTGACTATTACTTCGCTCCTGACCGCAGTGATTAAGCTGGGCTTGAAAAAGGTTTTGGTGCAGGAGATGTACTCTGTTGAGACCTTGGCGCGCGTGGATATGCTCTGTCTGGACAAGACGGGTACCATCACCCAAGGAAAGATGCAGGTGGAGGCGGTTCTTCCGCTAACTCAAGATTATGGTGATGAGGCTATTGCCAGCATCCTGACAAGCTATATGGCCCATAGTGAGGATAAAAATCCAACAGCCCAAGCTATTCGCCAGCGTTTCCAAGGTCAGGTAGCCTACCCTATGCTTTCGAATCTTCCTTTCTCAAGCGACCGCAAGTGGGGTGCTATGGAATTGGAAGGTCTAGGAACTGTTTTCCTAGGCGCACCAGAGATGTTGTTGGATGCTGAAGTTCCTGAAGCTAGAGAAGCTCTTGAACGAGGATCTCGTGTCTTGGTCTTAGCCCTCAGTCAGGAAAAACTAGACCATCACAAACCACAGAAACCATCTGATATTCAGGCTCTAGCCTTGCTGGAAATCTTGGACCCGATTCGGGAGGGAGCAGCAGAGACGCTGGACTATCTCCGTTCTCAGGAAGTGGGGCTCAAGATTATCTCTGGTGACAATCCAGTTACGGTATCCAGCATTGCCCAGAAGGCTGGTTTTGCGGACTACCACAGCTATGTCGATTGCTCGAAAATTACGGATGAGGAATTGGTTGCTATGGCGGAGGAGACTGCGATTTTCGGACGTGTTTCCCCTCATCAAAAGAAACTCATCATCCAAACACTGAAAAAAGCGGGTCATACAACAGCTATGACAGGGGATGGAGTTAATGATATTCTGGCTCTTCGTGAGGCGGATTGTTCTATCGTGATGGCTGAGGGAGATCCTGCGACTCGTCAGATTGCCAATCTGGTTCTCTTGAACTCAGACTTTAATGATGTTCCTGAAATTCTCTTTGAAGGTCGTCGGGTGGTCAATAACATTGCCCACATCGCCCCGATTTTCTTGATAAAGACCATCTATTCATTCATATTAGCGGTCATCTGTATCGCCAGTGCCCTTCTAGGAAGGTCAGAGTGGATTTTGATTTTCCCATTCATTCCGATCCAGATTACCATGATCGACCAGTTCGTGGAAGGTTTCCCACCATTCGTTCTGACTTTTGAGCGAAATATCAAACCTGTTGAGCCAAACTTCCTCAGAAGATCTATGCTTCGTGCTCTACCAAGTGCTCTCATGGTCGTCTTCAGCGTTCTTTTTGTGAAAATATTTGGAAGTAGCCAAGGTTGGTCTGAGTTAGAAATCTCAACTCTACTCTATTATCTCTTGGGATCAATTGGTTTCTTATCCGTATTTAGAGCCTGCATGCCATTTACCCTATGGCGTGTCCTCTTGATTGTTTGGTCAGTAGGAGGTTTCCTAGCCACAGCTCTCTTCCCAAGAATTCAAAAACTGCTTGAAATTTCAACCTTAACAGGACAAACACTACCTGTTTATGGTATCATGATGCTGTTCTTTACCGTGATTTTCATTTTGACCAGTCGCTATCAATCCAGAAAATAAAGAAAGGCTGCAATCTGTGGATTGCGGTTTTTTTAGGTGCAAGATTGCTAGCTGAAATGTGGTATAATAAGAAATAATAGAGTTTTGGAAAGTGAGAGAAGATGATTTCAAAGAGATTAGAATTAGTGGCTTCCTTTGTGCCACAGGGAGCCATTTTACTAGATGTGGGGAGTGACCATGCTTATCTGCCTATCGAGTTGGTCGAAAGAGGACAAATTGAAGGTGCCATTGCAGGTGAGGTGGTGGAAGGTCCCTACCAGTCTGCGGTCAAAAATGTTGAGGCTCACGGCCTAAAGGAGAAAATCCAAGTTCGTTTAGCCAATGGCTTGGCAGCTTTTGAAGAGACTGACCAAGTGTCGGTCATCACTATTGCTGGCATGGGTGGTCGTTTGATTGCTAGGATTTTAGAAGAGGGCTTGGACAAGTTAGCTAATGTAGAGCGTTTAATCCTCCAGCCTAATAATCGTGAAGACGACTTGCGTATCTGGCTACAAGAGAACGGATTTCAGATTGTAGCTGAAAGCATCTTAGAAGAAGCTGGCAAGTTTTACGAGATTTTGGTGGTGGAAGCAGGACAAATGAAGCTATCAGCCAGTGACCTTCGCTTTGGACCTTTCTTGTGCAAAGAGGTCAGTCCAGTCTTTGTTCAAAAATGGCAAAAAGAAGCTGTTAAGCTAGAGTTTGCCCTCGGACAAATCCCAGAAAAAAATCTGGAGGAACGTCAAGTTCTAGTAGATAAAATTCAAGCCATCAAGGAGGTTCTCCATGCTAGCAAGTGAAGTAACTAACGAATATGAAGACTTTTGTCCTCAGGAAATTTCCATGGAGGGAGACAGTCGTGGTCTGCAAATTGGCACTTTGGACAAGGATATCCAAAGGGTCATGGTGGCTCTGGATATTCGTGAAGAAACGGTGGCTGAAGCCATTGAAAATGGTGTGGACTTGATTATCGTCAAGCACGCGCCGATTTTCCGTCCCATCAAGGATTTAGTAGCTAGCCGTTCACAAAATCAGATTTACATTGATCTCATCAAGCATGATATCGCAGTTTATGTCAGCCATACCAATATTGACATCGTTGAAAATGGCCTCAATGACTGGTTCTGCCAGATGCTAGGCATTGAGGAAACGACTTATCTTCAGGAGACAGGTCCTGGACGTGGAATTGGACGTATTGGGAATGTTCAGCCTCAGAATTTTGGGGATTTCGCCCGACATGTCAAGCAAGTCTTTGGTCTAGATAGCCTTCGATTGGTGTATTATCAAGAGACTGATTTGCAGAAGCCTATTTCAAGAGTAGCCATCTGTGGTGGGAGCGGGCAGTCTTTCTATAAGGATGCTTTAGCTAAAGGAGCGGATGTCTATATCACTGGTGATATTTACTACCACACTGCCCAGGATATGTTGTCTGATGGCTTGCTAGCATTGGACCCAGGTCACCATATTGAAGTGCTTTTTGTGGAAAAAATTTCTGCACTCCTTACTCAATGGAAGGCTGAAAAAGGCTGGACTATCGATATTGTACCTAGTCAAGCATCGACCAATCCTTTCCACCATATCTAGTTAGAAAGTGAAAACAATGAAAAAAGTTGCCATTATCGGAGCAGGGATTGTAGGTGCAACAGCTGCCTACTACCTCTCTAAAGAAAGTGACCTAGAGGTGACCGTTTTTGACCATGGACAAGGTCAAGCTACCAAGGCCGCAGCAGGAATTATCAGCCCTTGGTTTTCCAAACGCCGCAATAAAGCCTGGTACAAAATGGCGCGCTTGGGGGCTGACTTTTATGTGGATTTATTAGCTGATTTAGAGAAGTCAGGACAAGAAATCGACTTTTACCAGCGTTCGGGAGTCTTTCTCCTGAAAAAGGATGAAACTAAGTTGGAAGAACTCTATCAACTAGCCCTCCAGCGTAGAGAAGAATCTCCTTTGATAGGGCAATTAGCCATTCTGGACCAAGAATCAGCTAACGAATTATTCCCTGGTTTGCAGGGATTTGATCACTTGCTCTATGCTTCTGGTGGAGCGAGAGTAGATGGGCAGCTTTTGGTCACTCGTTTGCTAGAAGCCAGTCAGGTCAAGCTGGTCAAAGAAAAAGTAACTCTGACACCTTTAGCATCAGGCTACCAGATTGGCGAAGAGGTGTTTGATCAAGTTATTTTGGCGACGGGAGCTTGGTTGGGACACCTGTTAGAGCCTTTAGGTTATGAAGTGGATGTCCGTCCCCAAAAGGGGCAACTCCGAGATTATCAACTTGCCCAAGACATGGAAGCTTACCCTGTTGTTATGCCAGAAGGGGAGTGGGATTTGATTCCTTTTGCAGGTGGGAAATTATCCCTAGGCGCTACTCATGAAAATGACATGGGATTTGATTTGACGGTAGATGAAACCTTGCTCAAACAAATGGAGGAGGCAGCCTTGCCCCACTATCCTGTTTTATCGGAAGCGACTTCCAGAAGTGAACGAGTGGGAATCCGTGCCTATACCAGCGATTTCTCTCCTTTCTTTGGGCAGGTTCCAGAATTAGCAGGTGTCTATGCTGCTAGTGGACTAGGTTCATCAGGCCTCACAACTGGTCCTATCATTGGTTACCATCTGGCTCAACTGATCCAAGACAAGGAGATGACCTTGGATCCTCTAAATTACCCAATTGAAAACTATGTCAAACGAGTAAAAAGCGAATAAGAATTTTACTGAAATTTTAGCCTCCCCTCTAGGATGGCAAATGACATTCCCTATCAAAAATGGTAAAATAAGAAAAAATAATCCGAGAATCGAGGAAAGAAGATGCAAGAAAAGATTTTAGTAACGGGTGGGGCAGGTTTTATCGGGACCCACACTGTTATTGAGTTAATCCAAGCAGGTCATCAGGTTGTTGTGGTGGATAACCTTGTCAACAGCAATCGCAAAAGTTTAGAAGTTGTTGAAAGAATCACAGGAGTTGAAGTGCCTTTCTATGAGGCAGATATCCGTGATAACGATACTCTAAGAGATATTTTCAAGCAAGAAGAACCAACAGGGGTCATTCACTTTGCTGGCTTGAAGGCTGTCGGTGAATCTACCCGTATTCCTCTTGCCTACTATGACAACAATATCGCTGGAACTGTTAGTCTTTTGAAGGTCATGGAAGAAAACAACTGTAAAAACATTATTTTCAGTTCTTCTGCGACAGTTTACGGGGATCCGCACACCGTGCCAATCTTGGAAGATTTCCCACTTTCAGTGACCAATCCATACGGTCGTACCAAACTTATGCTAGAGGAAATTTTGACCGATATCTACAAGGCAGACTCAGAATGGAATGTGGTCTTGCTTCGTTACTTCAACCCAATCGGAGCTCATGAGAGTGGTGATTTGGGAGAAAATCCAAACGGTATTCCAAACAACCTCTTGCCATATGTGACTCAAGTAGCAGTTGGGAAATTAGAGCAAGTGCAAGTGTTTGGGGATGATTACGATACGGAAGACGGAACTGGTGTTCGTGACTATATCCACGTTGTCGATTTGGCTAAAGGTCACGTTGCAGCACTGAAAAAAATCCAAAAAGGTTCAGGTCTAAACGTTTATAACCTTGGAACAGGTAAAGGTTATTCTGTTCTTGAAATTATCCAAAACATGGAAAAAGCAGTGGGGCGCCCAATTCCTTACCGTATCGTTGAACGCCGCCCAGGTGATATCGCAGCCTGCTATTCAGATCCTGCAAAAGCCAAAGCAGAACTGGGTTGGGAAGCAGAACTCGACATCACCCAAATGTGTGAAGACGCATGGCGTTGGCAAAGCAAGCATCCAAATGGATTTGAAGACTAAGATGGTGATGTCAATCATTGTCCCCTGTTTAAACGAAGAGGAAGTACTTCCTCTTTTTTATCAGGCTTTGGAAGCTTTACTTCCGGATTTGGGAACAGAAATCGAGTATGTCTTTGTCGATGATGGATCAAGTGATGGGACCTTGGAACTCTTAAAGACCTATCGGGAGCAAAATCCAGCAGTGCATTATATTTCTTTCTCGCGAAATTTTGGCAAAGAAGCAGCTCTCTATGCAGGCTTGCAATATGCGACAGGAGATTTGGTGGTAGTGATGGATGCGGACCTCCAAGATCCTCCTGGTATGTTGCTTGAGATGAAAGCCTTACTAGACCAGAATGCAGATCTGGACTGTGTTGGAACACGGAGAACTAGTCGGGAGGGAGAACCCTTCTTTCGCAGTTTCTGTGCTGATCTCTTTTATGGCTTCATGAAAAAAATTAGCCCAGTAGCCTTGCCGTCAGGTGTCCGTGATTTTCGCATGATGAGAAAATCTGTAGTGGATGCCATTTTAGCTTTGACCGAGTCCAATCGTTTTTCAAAGGGGCTCTTTGCCTGGGTGGGTTTTAAAACCCACTATTTGGACTATCCAAATGTCGAAAGGCAAGCTGGCAAGACCAGTTGGAGTTTTAGGCAACTCTTTTTCTACTCCATTGAAGGGATTGTTAATTTTTCAGATTTTCCCTTGATTATAGCCTTTGTGGCAGGTCTCCTATCTTGTTTTATTTCTCTGCTTATGACCTTTTTTGTTGTGGTGCGGACCCTCATTTTGGGCAATCCGACATCAGGTTGGACCTCTCTGATGGCTGTTATTCTCTTCCTTGGGGGAATCCAACTCTTGACCATTGGGATTCTCGGCAAGTATATCAGTAAGATTTATCTAGAGACCAAAAAAAGACCACTTTATCTCGTCAAAGAAAAAAGTGACCTTCCTGATTTTACAGAAAAAAATAAAGAGAAAAGACTATAATTTTGCATGGAAATATGCTAAACTAGAAGGAGTGGAACGTTCCTGTCGATGTTAGAGTTAATCTTTAATCAAGGCATGTGTCGGACAGTTTCTAACAGCTTCTACGACGTCCTGGCTAGGAGAGATTTCTTTTTCTAGTTGGTCAGGGTCATCGTAAAAACGCACGATTCCATTATCGTGGTAATCAAATAAATCAGAATAAGTTTGGCAAAGCCCACAGGCGATGCAGCGTTCAGGTATAAGTGTGATTTTCATATTTATATTGTAATAAGAAAAGTAAAAAAAAACAAGGAGTAAGGTATGGCAAAAGAACCGTGGCAAGAAGATATTTATGAGAATCAAGAAGAAACAAGATCAGAACGTCGTAAGAGAGAACAAGGTGGAGGAGTGCTGGCTAATCGTATCTTGACCATTTTAGCAAGTATTTTCTTTGTGATTATAGTCGTGATGATTATTGTTCTTATCTATCTTTCATCGGGTGGGAGTAATCGCACAGCAGCCTTGAAAGATTTTCACGATTCAGATACAAAAGTAGAGCAAGTTTCTTCTACTTCTAGTAGTAGTTCAGAGCAGGCATCTTCTAGTTCAGAGGAGAAGGTAGAAGAGTCATCTAGTAGCTCAGAACATCCAACTGATCCAGAAGGAACTACAAAAGTTATGGCTGGAGAAGGAGAAGCAGCCATTGCCGCTCGTGCAGGAATCTCGATTGCTCAGCTAGAGGCCTTGAATCCTGGGCATATGGCTACAGGGTCTTGGTTTGCTAATCCAGGTGATGTTATCAAAATCAAATAGGAGTTGATATGAAAACGATTCAAATTGCTATCGATGGTCCAGCTTCAAGTGGTAAGAGTACAGTCGCAAAGATTATTGCTAAAGATTTTGGGTATACCTATCTAGATACAGGTGCCATGTATCGTGCGGCGACCTATATGGCTCTGAAACACCAGTTAGGAGTGGAAGAGATTGAGGAACTTTTAGCCTTATTGGACCAGCATCCAATCAGCTTTGGGCGTTCAGAAACTGGAGAGCAGCTTGTCTTTGTGGGGGATGTGGATATTACCCATCCTATCCGTGAAAATCAAGTGACCAATCATGTTTCGGCTATTGCGGCAATTCCTGAAGTTCGTGAGAAACTAGTTTCTCTTCAACAAGAGATTGCCCAGCAAGGTGGGATTGTCATGGATGGTCGCGACATTGGAACTGTTGTATTGCCACAAGCAGAACTGAAAATTTTCCTAGTAGCTTCGGTAGATGAAAGAGCAGAGCGCCGTTACAAGGAAAATATTGCCAAGGGAATTGAAACAGACCTTGAAACCCTAAAAGAGGAAATTGCTGCGCGTGACTACAAGGATAGTCATCGTGAGACTTCGCCTCTCAAACAAGCAGAGGACGCTGTCTACCTTGATACAACTGGCTTGAACATTCAAGAAGTAGTCAAAAAAATTGAATCAGAAGCAAAGCAACGTATGTCCTAGGGACCGGAGAAGCAGGCTAAAGCTAGCCTGCTTCTTTTCTGTCAAACTGAACGCATTCCAAACCAGTCTTTTTTTGAGTTTTTTGATAAAATAGTACTATCAGTGAAAAGGATGGAAGCATGACTAAGAAAATTGTAGCTATTTGGGCCCAGGATGAAGAGGGTGTGATTGGTAAGGACAATCGTCTGCCTTGGCATTTGCCAGCAGAATTGCAACACTTTAAAGAAACAACTCTGAATCATGCTATCTTGATGGGGCGCGTGACCTTTGATGGGATGGGGCGTCGCTTGCTTCCAAAACGGGAGACCTTGATTTTGACACGTAACCCGGAAGAAAAGGTAGATGGGGTTGCTACTTTTCAGGACATCCAGTCTGTTCTAGACTGGTATCAGGGTCAAGACAAGAATCTTTATATTATCGGTGGGAAGCAAATTTTTCAGGCTTTTGAACCCTACCTTGACGAAGTGATTGTGACTCAAATTCATGCTCGGGTGGAGGGAGATACCTATTTCCCTGAAGAGTTTGACTTGTCCCTTTTTGAGACAGTTTCAAGCAAATCCTATACCAAAGATGAGAAAAATCCTTATGATTTTACCATTCAATACCGCAAGAGAAAGGAAGTCTAATGGAACGTAGTATATTTGGTTTTTTCACAGCCATGCTGTGTTTGGTCTGCTTGCTTGCAGGAGTACAGGCTTTTCGTAAAAAGCGCTATGGACTTTCTGTCCTGCTCTGGTTAAATGCCTTTACCAATTTGGTCAATAGTATTCATGCTTTTTACATGACCTTATTTTAGATAGAATGACAGTATAGAATAGAACGGAAGGAAATCATGCCTACAAATAGGAATAATGATATGATGGTTTATTGCTCATTTTGTGGCAAAAGCCAAGAAGAAGTACAAAAAATAATCGCTGGGAACAACGCCTTTATCTGTAATGAATGTGTGGAGTTAGCCCAGGAAATCATTCGGGAGGAGTTGGCTGAGGAAGTCTTGGCAGACTTGTCTGAGGTACCAAAACCAATCGAACTCCTCCATATCTTGAACCATTATGTAATCGGTCAAGATCGTGCCAAACGTGCCTTGGCAGTGGCAGTTTACAACCACTACAAACGTATCAATTTCCACGATACGCGTGAAGAGTCAGAAGATGTGGATTTGCAGAAGTCAAACATCTTAATGATTGGCCCAACTGGTTCAGGGAAAACTTTCCTTGCTCAGACCTTGGCTAAGAGCTTGAATGTGCCTTTTGCGATCGCAGATGCCACAGCTCTTACGGAGGCTGGTTATGTAGGTGAGGATGTGGAAAATATCCTCCTTAAACTCTTGCAGGCTGCTGACTTTAACATCGAACGTGCAGAACGTGGGATTATCTACGTGGATGAAATTGACAAGATTGCCAAGAAGAGCGAGAACGTATCGATTACACGTGACGTTTCTGGTGAAGGGGTACAACAAGCCCTTCTCAAGATTATCGAGGGAACTGTTGCTAGTGTGCCACCTCAAGGTGGACGCAAGCATCCACAACAAGAGATGATTCAAGTTGATACTAAAAATATCCTCTTCATCGTGGGTGGTGCCTTTGATGGCATTGAAGAAATCGTCAAACAACGTCTTGGAGAAAAAGTCATCGGATTTGGTCAAAACAATAAAGCGATTGATGAAAACAGCTCATACATGCAAGAAATCATCGCAGAAGATATTCAAAAATTCGGTATTATTCCTGAGCTGATTGGACGCTTACCTGTCTTTGCAGCTCTTGAGCAATTGACTGTTGATGACTTGGTTCGTATTTTGAAAGAGCCAAGAAATGCCTTGGTCAAACAATATCAAACCTTGTTATCTTATGACGATGTTGAGTTGGAATTTGACGACGAAGCCCTTCAAGAAATCGCCAATAAGGCTATCGAACGCAAAACCGGTGCGCGTGGTCTTCGTTCCATCATTGAAGAAACCATGCTAGATGTCATGTTTGAAGTACCGAGTCAGGAAAATGTGAAATTGGTTCGCATCACAAAAGAAGCTGTCGATGGAACGGATAAACCAATCTTGGAAACAGCCTAGAGGTGACTATGGAACTGAATACACATAATGCTGAAATCTTGCTCAGTGCGGCTAATAAGTCCCACTATCCGCAGGATGAACTGCCAGAGATCGCTCTTGCAGGCCGGTCGAATGTAGGCAAGTCTAGCTTTATCAACACCATGCTCAACCGTAAGAATCTGGCTCGTACATCGGGGAAACCTGGTAAAACTCAGCTTCTTAACTTCTTTAACATTGATGACAAGATGCGCTTTGTGGATGTGCCTGGTTATGGCTATGCCCGCGTTTCCAAAAAGGAACGTGAAAAGTGGGGGCGCATGATTGAAGAGTATCTAACAACTCGGGAAAATCTCCGTGCGGTTGTCAGTCTAGTTGACCTTCGTCATGACCCGTCAGCAGATGATGTACAGATGTATGAATTTCTCAAATACTATGAGATTCCGGTTATCATCGTTGCGACTAAGGCAGACAAGATTCCTCGTGGTAAGTGGAACAAGCATGAATCAGCAATTAAAAAGAAATTAAACTTTGACCCAAGTGATGACTTCATCCTCTTTTCTTCTGTCAGCAAGGCAGGGATGGATGAGGCTTGGGATGCAATCTTAGAAAAATTGTGAGGAAAAGAAAATGGCAAAAACAATTCATACAGATAAAGCTCCAAAGGCTATCGGACCATATGTTCAAGGAAAAATCGTTGGCAACCTTTTGTTTGCTAGCGGTCAAGTTCCCCTATCTCCTGAAACTGGGGAAATCGTTGGAGAAACGATTCAAGAACAGACAGAACAAGTCTTAAAAAACATCGGTGCTATTTTGGCAGAAGCTGGAACAGACTTTGACCATGTTGTCAAAACAACTTGCTTCTTGAGTGATATGAACGACTTTGTTCCTTTTAACGAGGTTTACCAAACAGCCTTTAAAGAGGAATTCCCAGCTCGTTCAGCTGTGGAGGTAGCTCGTCTTCCTCGTGATGTAAAAGTCGAAATCGAAGTCATCGCAGAGATTGGATAAGCTAGTTGAAGTTTGGTTCTGCCAAACTTCTTTTGATATAAGGAGAAAAAGATGACAAAGAAACAACTTCACTTGGTGATTGTGACAGGGATGAGTGGGGCAGGAAAAACTGTGGCCATTCAGTCCTTCGAGGATCTAGGTTATTTTACCATTGATAATATGCCGCCGGCCCTCTTGCCTAAATTTTTACAGTTGGTTGAAACCAAGGAAGACGACCATAAGTTAGCTTTGGTAGTGGATATGCGTAGCCGTTCTTTCTTCTCAGAGATTTCAGCTGTTTTGGATGAGTTGGAAAATAAGGAAGAACTGGACTTTAAAATTCTATTTTTGGATGCGGCTGATAAGGAATTGGTGGCACGCTACAAGGAAACCAGACGAAGTCACCCACTAGCAGCAGACGGTCGGATTTTGGATGGAATCAAGCTGGAGCGTGAACTCTTGGCACCACTGAAAAACATGAGCCAAAATGTGGTGGATACAACTGAACTCACTCCACGTGAACTGCGTAAAACCATTGCAGAGCAGTTTTCAGATCAGGAACAAGTCCAGTCTTTCCGTATAGAAGTAATGTCTTTCGGCTTTAAATATGGAATCCCAATTGATGCAGATTTAGTCTTTGATGTGCGCTTTTTGCCAAATCCATATTACCTTCCAGAACTGAGAAACCAAACGGGTGTAGATGAACCAGTTTATGACTATGTCATGAATCACCCTGAGTCAGAAGACTTCTATCAACATTTGTTGGCCTTGATTGAGCCGATTTTGCCAAGTTACCAAAAGGAAGGTAAGTCCGTTTTGACCATTGCCATGGGGTGTACGGGTGGTCAACACCGTAGTGTGGCCTTTGCCAAACGCTTGGCGCAAGACTTATCTAAGAATTGGCCTGTTAATGAAGGGCATCGCGACAAAGACCGAAGAAAGGAAACGGTAAACCGTTCATGAGAAAACCAAAGATAACGGTGATTGGTGGAGGGACTGGGATCCCTGTCATTCTTAAAAGTCTGCGTGAAAAAGATGTGGAAATTGCTGCTATCGTAACGGTAGCAGATGACGGTGGTTCATCAGGTGAACTTCGAAAAAATATGCAACAATTGACACCGCCAGGTGATCTTCGCAATGTCCTGGTGGCCATGTCGGATATGCCTAAGTTTTATGAGAAAGTCTTTCAGTATCGCTTTTCTGAAGATGCAGGAGCCTTTGCTGGTCATCCATTGGGTAATCTCATCATTGCTGGCTTGTCAGAAATGCAGGGTTCGACCTATAATGCCATGCAGTTACTGAGCAAATTTTTCCATACAACAGGGAAGATTTATCCTTCCAGTGATCATCCTTTGACCCTGCACGCAGTTTTCCGGGATGGGACAGAAGTAGCTGGAGAGAGCCATATTGCAGACCATCCAGGCATGATTGACCATGTCTATGTGACCAATACCCTCAACGATGACACACCTCTGGCCAGTCGTCGAGTGGTGCAGACCATTCTTGAAAGTGACATGATTGTCCTCGGACCTGGTTCCCTCTTTACCTCGATTTTACCTAATATCGTGATTAAGGAAATTGGGCAGGCACTTTTGGAAACCAAGGCAGAAATAGCTTATGTCTGCAATATCATGACCCAACGTGGGGAGACAGAACACTTTACAGATAGTGACCACGTGGAAGTCTTGCATGGTCACCTTGGCCGACCTTTTATCGACACTGTCTTGGTGAATATTGAAAAAGTGCCTCAGGAATACATGAATTCCAACCGTTTTGATGAATACTTAGTGCAGGTGGAACATGATTTTGCTGGTCTTTGTAAGCAAGTTCCGCGCGTGATTTCCTCTAACTTCCTTCGTCTGGAAAATGGGGGTGCCTTCCACGATGGAGATTTGATCGTGGATGAGTTGATGCGGATTATACAGGTGAGAAAATGAGTTTCACAGTAGCAGTAAAAGAAGAAATTTTAGGTCAACACCATCTGAGCCGGCATGAATTATCTGCCATTATCAAAATGTCTGGCAGTATCGGTCTCTCGACTTCGGGTTTGACCTTGTCTGTCGTGACAGAAAATGCCAAACTGGCTCGTCACCTCTACGAGTCCTTTCTCCATTTCTACGAAATCAAATCGGAAATTCGCCACCACCAACGGAGCAATCTTCGCAAGAATCGAGTCTATACCGTTTTTACAGATGAAAAGGTGCAGGACTTGTTGAGTGATTTGCACTTGGCCGACTCTTTCTTTGGCCTAGAAACAGGTATTGATGAGGCGATTTTATCGGATGAGGAAGCAGGTCGTGCCTATCTTTGTGGTGCCTTCTTGGCAAATGGGAGCATTCGTGATCCTGAGTCAGGTAAGTACCAGTTGGAAATCAGTTCTGTTTATCTGGACCATGCGCAAGGGATTGCCTCCCTTCTCCAGCAATTTTTACTGGATGCCAAGGTGCTTGAGCGCAAGAAGGGAGCTGTGACCTATCTCCAGCGTGCCGAAGACATTATGGACTTCTTGATAGTAATCGGGGCTATGCAGGCGCGTGATGATTTTGAACGAGTTAAGATTTTGCGCGAAACCCGTAACGACCTTAATCGGGCTAATAATGCTGAAACGGCGAATATTGCTCGAACAGTTTCTGCTAGCATGAAGACCATCAACAATATCAGTAAAATCAAAGATATCATGGGCTTAGAAAATCTGCCAGTGGATTTGCAGGAGGTAGCGCAGTTGCGGATTCAGCACCCAGACTACTCTATCCAGCAGTTGGCAGATAGTCTTAGCGCCCCTCTGACCAAAAGTGGTGTCAATCACAGACTCAGAAAAATAAACAAGATAGCCGATGAACTATAAAACCACGAATCCTATGTGAATCGTGGTTCTTTTTTATAAACTAGTAGAGTGTTTTGGTTGCACTTTTTGCTCAGGGTCGATGTAGTTAATGGCATTGTTAACAGCGGTTGGAGCTTCTCCGAGGCCTGTCGCAATCAGGTCAATTTTTCCGTCATAGTAGCAACAGTCACCGATAGCATAGATACCTGCTTGGCTAGATTCCTGTTTGCTGTTGACTATAATCTTGTGGCGGTTGAGGTCCAGACCCCAGTTTTTGAGGTTCCCGACAGAAGATTTGAAACCATAGTTGACAAAGAGGTGGTCTAGGTCAATAGTGTCTGTTTCATCAGATTTTACTTTTGTGATTTCCAACTTGTCAAGCGTTTTTCCATCTCCAAGTAGTTGGCTAGGGACGAATGGTGTCTTGATCGTTACAGATGATTCTTGCAAGGCTTGGACACTATGCTCTAAGGCACGGAAATTATCTCTGCGATGAACAAGGGTAGTTGGTGCAATTTTTTCAAAAGCCAATGCCCAATCCACAGCCGAGTCTCCTCCACCAAGAATCGTCACTTTCTTACCAGCATATTGCTGGATGTTGGAAACGTGGTAGTGGATATTTTCATAGCCTTCAACGCCTTCCAGTTCCAGAGGACGTGGTTTGAAGGCACCGCCACCCATAGCAATGATAACTGTTTTAGTCAGGTGACTTCCTTTAGAAGTTGTGATGACAAATCCATCTTCTTGTTTTTCAATCTCAAGAACTGTTTCATTGAGATGGATAGGGGTATCAAAGCCGTTTAGCTGTTCAATCAAGCGGTTGGTCAACTCTTCTCCAGTCAAGTTTGGGAAACCTGGTACGTCGAGGATTTCCTTTTCAGGATAGAGAATAGCAGGTTGTCCACCTAGTTGAGGAAGAGAGTCGATGATTTGGACCTTGGCTTGGCGTAGGTGGGCATAGAAAGCTGCAAAAAGACCGACAGGACCACCACCTACAATGGTAATATCATAGAGTTGAGACATGGTTTCTCCTTTGTTTTTTCTAGTCAGTTTATTTTATCATATTTTTCCTTAATTTAAAATGAAGTAGGATAGGGAAAAAAATGCCAGAAAAATGGTATAATAGAAAGGAACGTGTTTGGACAGAGAGGAGACAGCAGATGAACTTTCAACAATTATCCAACCTGCAATATTGGACTAGCTTGTTTTCTAGTCCTTGGAGTATTGCCATCAATGTGTTTGATATTTTGATTGTGGCCTATATTTTATATCGTTTTACAAAAGCGATAGCTGGTACCAAGATTATGATTTTGGTGCGGGGGGTTGTGATCTTTGTATTAGCCCAGGTTGTGGCCAATATCCTTGGTTTAACAACGATTTCTTGGTTGATTAATCAGATTATCACCTATGGAGTTATTGCTGCAGTTGTGATCTTTTCTCCAGAGATTCGGACTGGTTTGGAACGTTTAGGAAGGGCGACAGATTTCTTTTCTACTACTCAAATTAGTGCAGAGGAGCAAATGATTCGTGCCTTTGTCAAATCAGTTGAATATATGAGTCCTCGTAAGATTGGTGCTCTAGTTGCCATCCAACGAGTTCGGACCTTGCAAGAATACATTGCGACAGGGATTCCTTTGGATGCCAATATTTCAGCTGAACTCCTTATTAATATCTTTATCCCCAACACTCCCCTACACGATGGTGCTGTGATTATCAGAGAAAATCGGATTGCAGTCACCTCTGCCTATCTGCCCTTGACAGAAAGCACAGGGATTTCAAAGGAATTTGGGACCAGACACCGGGCGGCTATCGGTTTGTCAGAAGTATCCGATGCCTTGACCTTCATCGTCTCAGAGGAAACAGGTGGCATTTCTATTACCTATAACGGTGTTTTCAAGCACGATTTGACGATTGAAGAATTTGAAGCAGAGCTACGAGCAATTCTTTTGCCAGCCGTTGAGGAAAAAGTCAGTTTCAAGGACCGTTTGTTAGGAGGTTGGAAATATGAGAAAAAATAGTCTATACATCATTTCATCTCTCTTTTTTGCTTGTATCTTATTCATCTATGCAACGTCAACCAACTTTCAAAATAGTAATACCGCAAGGCAGGTTAAATCAGAAACTTACACCAATACGATAACGAACGTTCCTATTGTTATTCACTATGATGATGACCAGTATTTCATTAGCGGATTTGCATCAGAAGTTTCAGTGGTATTAACCGGAGCCAATCGTGTGACCTTGGCCAGCGAAATGCAGGAGAGCACTCGTAAGTTTAAGGTAACTGCTGATTTGACGGATGCCAGTGTTGGAACGATTGAAGTTCCCTTGAATATTGAAAATCTTCCAAGTGGATTGACCGCTGTGGCAACGCCTCAAAAGATTACAGTGAAAGTTGGGAAGAAGGTTAAGCGAGATGGGATGATTGTTGTGCCACAAGTTGACCAAAGCCAGATTGATCCCAAGTTACAAATTGATAGTGTAACTGTGTCAAATGAACGGGTTTCTGTCACAACTGACCAAGAAACATTAGCAAAAATCGATCGCATTATTGCGCTTTTACCAACTAGCGAACGCATAACAGGTAATTATAGTGGTTCAGTACCTTTGCAGGCAATCGACCGCAATGGTGTTGTCTTACCAGCAGTTATCACTCCGTTTGATACAACAATGAAGGTGACTACAAAACCTGTGACACCAAGTTCAAGCACATCAAATTCAACTACAAGCAGTTCGTCGGAGACATCCTCGTCAACGAAAGCAACTAGTTCAAAAACAAATTAAAAATAGGAAAAGGATTTTATAAAAATGGGTAAATATTTTGGGACTGATGGAGTCCGTGGAGAAGCTAACGTAGAACTAACACCAGAATTGGCCTTTAAGTTGGGACGTTTTGGAGGCTATGTTCTTAGTCAACATGAAACGGAAGCACCGAAAGTCTTTGTAGGGCGTGACACACGTATTTCAGGAGAAATGCTAGAATCGGCCTTGGTGGCAGGTCTACTGTCTGTGGGGATTCACGTATATAAACTAGGCGTTTTGGCAACACCAGCAGTAGCTTACTTGGTTAAAACTGAAGGGGCAAGTGCCGGTGTCATGATTTCTGCTAGCCACAACCCAGCTCTTGATAACGGAATTAAGTTCTTTGGCGGTGATGGCTTCAAACTAGACGATGAAAAAGAAGCAGAAATTGAAGCCTTGCTAGACGCTACGGAAGATACTCTTCCTCGTCCAAGTGCAGAAGGCTTGGGAACCTTGGTAGATTATCCAGAAGGCTTGCGTAAGTATGAAGGCTACCTTGTTTCAACTGGAACTCCTCTTGAAGGAATGAAGGTTGCCTTGGACACAGCAAACGGTGCAGCTTCTACAAGTGCCCGTCAAATCTTTGCAGACCTTGGCGCTCAATTGACTGTTATTGGGGAAACACCAGATGGTCTTAATATTAACCTTAATGTTGGTTCAACTCACCCAGAGTCCCTTCAAGAAGTGGTCAAAGAAAGTGGTTCAGCTATCGGTTTGGCCTTTGATGGGGATAGCGACCGCTTGATTGCTGTTGATGAAAATGGTGATATCGTTGATGGTGACAAGATCATGTACATCATCGGGAAATACCTTTCTGAAAAAGGACAATTAGCCCAAAATACAATCGTGACAACTGTTATGTCTAACCTTGGTTTCCACAAGGCCTTGGATCGCGAAGGTATTAACAAGGCAGTTACTGCAGTTGGCGACCGCTATGTTGTGGAAGAAATGCGAAAATCAGGCTACAACCTTGGTGGTGAACAGTCTGGTCACGTTATCTTGATGGATTACAATACTACAGGTGATGGTCAATTATCTGCTGTTCAATTGACTAAAATCATGAAGGAAACAGGTAAGAGCTTGTCAGAGTTGGCAGCAGAAGTAACCATCTATCCACAAAAATTAGTCAATATCCGAGTGGAAAATGCCATGAAGGAAAAAGCCATGGAAGTTCCAGCTATCAAGGCTATCATCGAGAAGATGGAAGCTGAAATGGCCGGGAATGGCCGTATCCTTGTTCGCCCAAGTGGAACAGAGCCCCTCTTGCGTGTTATGGCAGAAGCTCCTACAACAGAAGAAGTGGACTACTATGTTGATACCATCGCAGATGTAGTTCGAGCTGAAATCGGGATTGACTAAATCCTAGAAAACTAGATGAAAATAAAAAATTATGGTACAATAGCTTATAATATTGTAGCCGAGGGAGAAAGACATGAATCTTAAACGTGAACAAGAATTTGTTAGTCAGTATCATTTTGATGCGCGTAATTTTGAATGGGAAAATGAAAATGGAGCTCCTGAAACTAAGGTGGATGTGAACTTCCAATTACTCCAACATGACCAAGAAAATCAAGTGACATCTTTAGTGGTTGTCTTAAGTTTTATGATTGTCTTTGACAAATTTGTTATCAGTGGAACGATTTCCCAAGTTAACCATGTGGAAGGTCGTATTGTAAATGAACCAAGTGAGTTTAATCAAGAGGAAGTTGAAACTTTGGCCCGTCCATGTTTGAACATGCTTAACCGTTTGACTTACGAAGTAACTGAAATTGCATTAGACTTACCAGGAATCAATTTGGAGTTCTAATATGAAATTAGCTGTTATCACAGATTCCTCTGCCTATCTCAGTGCAGATACCTTGCAAAGAGAAGATTTGTATGTCTTGGATATTCCTGTCAATATTGATGGTGAGGAGTATGTTGAAGGCATCAATCTGACTGCTGAGGAATTTTACCAAAAAATGGCTCAGGCTTCTGAATTGCCTAAGACCAGTCAACCAAGTATTGCCAAGTTAGATGAGATTCTAACTTCGCTCAAAGAACAAGGCTATACCCATGCTTTGGGGCTTTTCCTATCTTCTGGAATTTCAGGTTTTTACCAAAATATCCAGTATATGGTCGATGATTATGAGGGCTTAACTATTGCCTTCCCAGACACTTTGATTACAAGTGCTCCTCTGGGTATCATGGTTGAAAGTGTCTTTAACTGGAGAGATCAAGGGGATGACTTTGTTATTATTCAAGATAAGTTAGCTATTCAGATTAGTCACACATCTGCTTTCATCATGGTGGATGACTTAGACCACTTGGTTAAAGGTGGACGCCTTTCAAATGGAGCTGCTATTTTGGGTAATCTGCTAAGCATTAAGCCAATCCTCTATTTCAATGACCAAGGTGTGATTGAAGTGTACGAAAAAGTTCGTACTGAAAAGAAAGCAACCAAACGCTTAATTGAAATTATCAAGGAAGCCACAGCTTCAGGCCAATACCGTATCATTGTCATTCACGGAAATGCACCTGAAAAGGCTGAGGAATTACGTCAGCACTTACTTGAATCTGGAGTAGGTATGGATGTTTCACTTGCTACATTTGGCAGTGTCATTGGGACACACCTAGGAGCAGGAAGCATTGCTCTGGGTTATATTCCAGTGATTTAGTTGGCGTTTCTAGGCTAGTTAAGAAATAGCAATTGAACCGGACTACCTGCCTCTTGAAAAAAGATGCTTGTCTTGGCTTTCATGGAAAGTCAGCGCCATCCCATATTTTTCATGGGCAACTAAGGTCCTTTGTATCTTAGCAATTGAACACGCCTTGAGCACTGTGTGAAAAATATAGTTCTTCCAAGGAGGAGGCACTCCTTGATCAGAACTCCTATTTTCACTTTGTGTTCTTGCAGGCTTTGTATCTTAGACAGGAGTAGAGATGAGTATTCGAGTAATTATTGCTGGTTTTAAGGGAAAGATGGGCCAAGCTGCTTGTCAGATGGTCTTGGCTGATCCAGACTTGGACTTGGTAGCAGTTTTGGATCCTTTTGAGTCTGATTCAGAATGGCAGGGAATTCCTGTTTTCAAGGATAAGGCTGATTTGGTCGATTTTGAAGCGGATGTCTGGGTAGACTTTACTACACCAGCTGTTGCCTATGAAAATACACGCTTTGCTCTTGAAAATGGCTTTGCTCCAGTAGTTGGAACGACTGGTTTCACAAGTGAAGAAATTGCAGAGCTAAAAGCATTTTCTCGTAAACAAAATTTGGGTGGTTTGATCGCTCCAAATTTTGCCTTGGGTGCTGTTTTACTCATGCAATTTGCAAGGCAGGCTGCTAAATATTTCCCAAATGTGGAGATTATCGAGCTCCATCATGATAAGAAAAAGGATGCCCCGAGTGGAACAGCTATTAAAACAGCTGAGTTAATGGCAGAAGTTCGAGAGTCTACCCAGCAAGGTGCGCCTGATGAGGAAGAATTGATTACAGGTGCCCGTGGTGCTGATTTTGATGGCATGCGTATTCACTCAGTTCGTTTGCCAGGTTTGGTAGCCCATCAGGAAGTAATCTTTGGAAATCAAGGAGAAGGATTGACCCTCCGTCATGACTCCTATGATCGTAGCTCCTTCATGACAGGGGTGAATTTGGGAATTAAAGAAGTTGTCAAGCGTCATGAGCTTGTCTATGGATTAGAACACTTATTATGAGATTAACGCAAATGCCTTCTGAATTTCAGAAGGCTTTACCAGTATTAGAAAAAATTAAAGAAGCAGGCTTTGAAGCCTATTTTGTTGGAGGCTCTGTTCGAGATGCCCTTCTCAATCGTCCCATCCACGATGTAGATATTGCGACATCTTCCTATCCAGAAGAGACCAAGCAGATTTTTCCTCGAACAGCCGATATCGGAATCGAGCATGGAACTGTCTTGGTCTTAGATGGGGATGAGGAGTATGAGGTAACCACCTTTCGGACAGAAGATGTTTATGTGGACTATCGCAGACCCAGCGCGGTTTCCTTTGTGCGTTCGCTAGAGGAAGACCTCAAGCGCCGTGATTTTACAGTCAACGCCTTTGCTTTGGACGAGACAGGGGAAATCATTGACTTGTTTCATGGTTTAGAGGATTTGGAAAACCAAGTCTTGCGAGCAGTTGGAGTGGCCAGTGAGCGTTTCAACGAAGATGCTTTGCGGATTATGCGCGGTTTCCGTTTTCAGGCCAGTCTTGGCTTTGAGCTTGAGTCAGAAACATTTAAAGCTATGAAGACTTTGACGCCACTTTTGGAGAAAATTTCTGTAGAGCGTACTTTTGTTGAGTTTGATAAACTCTTGCTGGCTCCATTCTGGAGAAGGGGCTTGGTTTCCATGATTGAGAGTCAAGCTTATGACTATCTCCCTGATATGGTAGCTAGTCAGGACAAGCTCAACAGACTGTTTGAGTTAGAGACCGATTTTACCTTTGAATCTTCTGAACAAGCCTGGGCAGCTCTTTTGTGGGCTTTGGAGATTGAAAATGCGCAGCCATTTTTGAAAGCTTGGAAGACCTCACGCCAGTTTGTTAAGCAAGTTCAGGATTTGCTGACTATTTTGGCTCTGCGTGAAAAGGGAGAATTGAGCAAACGCGATTGTTACCGCTTTGAATTGGATTTGCTTTTACAAGCTGAAAATCTTCGTCAGGCTCAAGGAAAAGAAGTTAATCCACAAGCCGTCACAGAAACCTACCAGAGTTTGACCATTCATGATAAGAAAGAAATTCAGATCAATGGCGGTATTTTAATCAAGGAATATGGCTATCAACCAGGGCCAGACTTGGGAGAGATTTTAACAGAGATTGAATATGCCATTGTCGATGGAGAATTGGAAAATGACCGTCAAGCCATCCATGCTTATCTAAGGGAGAAAAAATGAGTGATTTTATCGTTGAAAAACTAAGTAAATCCGTCGGTGACAAGACCGTTTTTAAGGATATTTCCTTTATCATCCATGACCTAGATAGAATTGGTCTGATTGGTGTCAATGGAACAGGGAAGACCACCCTTTTAGATGTTCTTTCTGGTGTTTCTGGCTTTGATGGGGATGTCAGTCCTTTTTCAGCTAAAAATGATTACCAGATTGGTTACTTGACCCAGGATCCTGATTTTGATGATAGCAAGACGGTCCTGGATACGGTTCTTTCCAGCGACCTTAAGGAAATCCAGTTGATTCGTGAGTATGAACTCCTCATGCTCAACTACAGTGAGGACAAGCAGGCGCGTTTGGAACGGGTCATGGCTGAGATGGACTCTCTCCAAGCTTGGGAAATTGAGAGTCAGGTCAAGACGGTTCTCAGCAAGTTGGGTATTCAGGACTTATCTACTCCTGTTGGGGAATTGTCAGGTGGTCTGAGAAGAAGGGTACAGTTAGCGCAAGTTCTTCTTGGCAACCACGACCTCTTGCTGCTGGATGAGCCGACCAACCATTTAGATATTGCGACTATTGAGTGGCTGACCCTCTTTTTAAAAAATTCCAAGAAGACAGTCCTTTTTATTACCCACGACCGTTATTTCCTAGACGCTTTGTCAACTCGGATTTTCGAATTGGATCGCGCAGGCTTGACCGAATATCAGGGCAATTATCAGGACTATGTTCGCCTAAAGGCAGAACAGGATGAGCGCGACGCGGCTCTTCTTCACAAAAAAGAACAACTCTACAAACAAGAATTGGCCTGGATGCGCAGACAACCGCAGGCGCGTGCGACCAAGCAGCAGGCTCGTATCAATCGTTTTCATGACCTGAAGAAAGAAGTTTCAGGCAGCGTTGCTGAGACAGATTTGACCATGAACTTTGAAACCAGTCGGATTGGGAAAAAAGTTATCGAGTTTCAGAATGTTTCCTTTGCCTATGAAAACAAGCCTATTTTGCAAGATTTTAATCTCTTGGTGCAGGCCAAAGACCGTATCGGAATTGTTGGAGACAACGGTGTTGGAAAATCAACCCTACTCAACCTGATTGCAGGAAGTCTTGAGCCGACAGCAGGGAAAGTTATGATTGGAGAAACCGTTCGCATTGCCTACTTCTCTCAACAAATTGAGGGCTTGGATGAAAGCAAGCGAGTGATCAATTATTTGCAGGAATTGGCAGAAGAGGTCAAGACCAGCGGTGGTTCTACGACTTCGATTGCAGAGTTGCTGGAGCAGTTTCTTTTCCCACGTTCGACGCATGGAACCTTAATTGAGAAATTGTCAGGTGGAGAGAAAAAGCGTCTTTATCTCCTCAAATTGCTTTTGGAAAAACCAAATGTTCTTCTCTTGGACGAACCGACAAATGACCTAGATATTGCAACTTTGACAGTTTTGGAGAATTTTTTGCAAGGCTTTGCAGGTCCTGTCTTGACTGTTAGTCACGACCGCTATTTCTTGGATAAGGTAGCGACCAAGATTCTCGCATTTGAGGATGGTAAAATTCGTCCTTTCTTTGGTCATTATACTGACTACCTTGATGAAAAAGCCTTTGAAACAGATATAGTCAATCAAGTGCAAAAGGCCGAAAAGGAAAAAGTGGTCAAGGTCCGTGAAGACAAGAAACGCATGACCTACCAAGAAAAGCAGGAGTGGGCGAGCATTGAAGGTGATATTGAAGCTTTGGAAAATCGTATCGCTGCTATTGAAGAGGAAATGCAGGCTAACGGCTCTGACTTTGGCAAGCTAGCGACTCTCCAAAAAGAACTGGATGAGAAAAACGAAGCACTCCTTGAAAAATACGAACGTTATGAGTATCTAAGTGAATTTGATAGCTAGAAGAATAGAAAAATCCCGTCTCATGACAGGATTTCTCTATTCTTTTTTGGTTTCTTGATGAAAGATATTTTGCCAAGTTTCGTGACGGCGCCAGATACTGGTATGGACGATACCATCTAACTCATAGCAGATGAGTTTGGTCTTTTGACTGATGGAAGTAATCTGAATATCCTTGATAGCAGAGTTCAATTCTTTTTCAGCCTTATAGGCCTCCTTATTCATCTGCTCTCCATCTTGCCGAATATAGACAAAATCGTCAGCCAAGAGTTCTTCCAGTTGATTTCCTTGGTCAATCAATTGTTCGCGCATCAGCAATTTTTTATAGACATTGTCTAAAATCTCATCCTCAGGTATAGGTGCTGGCTCGATATGGACATCGGTATCAAAGACTCCAAAACGTTCTTCCAGCATAGACTCGACTTGATCCGCAATCTCGTGGCTTTCAAAAACAGACAGGTCAGGGTTCATCTCCAGCGTGATATCCAGGTAAATATTGCTACCGTAGGTGCGACCTCTTTGGGACTTAACCTTGCTAATCTTGGGAATTTCCATGATAGCCTTTTGATAATCCTCAAGCAGACGGTCGTCGAAACCATCTGAAAGGCTAAAGGAAGATTCGATAAAGATATCATAGGCAGTTTTCAAGATAAAGAAAGTGATGATAATGGCAACCAGTTTGTCCACAATCGGATAATTGAAACTGCTAGCTAGGATGGCAATGGTCGTACCAAGTGATGTAACAGCATCAGAAAGATTGTCCTTAGCAGCTGCCTTCAGTGCCTTGGAGTTGGATTTCTTACTGAGGCGAGTATTGTAGAGATAGACCACAAACATAATCGCTGCAGAAATGATTCCCAGAGTTGCGCCCAGAGGATCAATGACCGTTTCTTCCCGGCTGAGAATCTTTTGAATGGTATCCCTCAGCACATCAAAGCCAACATAAAACATAATGATGGAAGTGATTAAGCTTGCCAAATCCTCAATCTTCCAGTGACCAAAACGGTGGTCACGGTCTGCAGGCTGGCGTGCCATCCGAATCCCAATCAATAGAGCCACATTTCCAATGATATCCGAGACGTTGTTAAAACCATCGGCCACCAAACTGGATGAATGAAGAAGATGGCCAGTAGCCAATTTGGCTGCAGACAAGAGCAGGTAGGTCGAAATGCTGATAATGGCACCACGTTCCGCCAACTTGAGATTTGAAATAGATTGCTTCATTCAACTTCCTTTCTAGTCACATAGCATTCTACCATTATACTGGTTTTCAAGGGAAAATTCAAATAAGGCATTTTTTACTCTTTGAAAATTTTTCAAAATTTGGTATAATAGTACTACTCAAGGGAGTAGCTGGCAGAAACCTGTGATAGTGTCGTCATTCCGAATTTTATACTGAAAAGTATGTTTTCCGGCACTATCTTAAATAGCGAGACTTGTTATGATTAACAGGTCTCTTTTTGTTTGTCGTGAAAAGATACGATAAGAAAAAGAGAGCCTGTTTTGCACACAATGTCAAGGAGGAGACACATGTCAAAAGAACAAAAACGCCAAGCGTTTTATACTCAAAGTCCTGAAGAGGTCTTGAAGGCTGTGGATGCGACCGAGCAAGGTTTGTCATCAAGTGAGGCGGAAAAGCGCCTTGCCGAATTTGGCCACAATGAACTCGAAGAGGGTGAGAAACGATCAATCCTGGTCAAATTCATCGAGCAATTTAAGGATTTGATGATTATCATCCTAGTCGCGGCAGCTATCTTGTCAGTCGTGACCTCTGGTGGGGAAGATATTGCAGATGCCATTATTATCCTAGCAGTGGTTATTATCAACGCTGCCTTTGGTGTTTACCAAGAAGGAAAAGCAGAAGAAGCCATCGAAGCCCTCAAATCTATGTCAAGTCCAGCTGCTCGCGTTCTTCGTGATGGCCACATGGCAGAGATTGATTCAAAAGAATTGGTGCCTGGAGATATTGTTGCTCTTGAAGCAGGTGATGTGGTACCAGCGGACCTACGTTTGCTAGAAGCTAATTCTCTTAAAATCGAAGAAGCAGCCTTGACAGGTGAGTCTGTGCCAGTTGAAAAAGACTTGACAGTCGAGCTTGCGACAGATGCTGGTATTGGTGACCGTGTCAATATGGCCTTCCAAAACTCAAATGTGACCTATGGTCGTGGGATGGGTGTTGTTGTCAATACAGGTATGTACACTGAAGTCGGTCACATTGCTGGCATGCTCCAAGATGCGGATGAGACTGATACACCACTCAAACAAAACTTGAACAACCTTTCTAAGGTCTTGACCTATGCTATCTTGGTTATTGCCCTTGTTACTTTTGTAGTGGGTGTCTTCATTCAAGGGAAAAATCCACTTGGTGAGTTGATGACCTCTGTTGCGCTTGCCGTTGCAGCCATCCCAGAAGGACTTCCTGCAATCGTAACCATTGTTCTTGCCCTTGGTACTCAAGTTTTGGCTAAACGAAACTCTATCGTTCGTAAGTTGCCAGCAGTAGAAACACTTGGTTCAACAGAAATCATCGCTTCTGATAAGACTGGTACACTGACCATGAACAAGATGACCGTCGAAAAAGTTTTTTACGATGCGGTTCTACATGACTCAGCTGATGACATTGAACTAGGTCTTGAAATGCCACTACTTCGTTCAGTTGTTTTGGCCAATGATACGAAAATCGATGTGGAAGGCAACCTGATTGGTGACCCAACTGAAACAGCCTTTATCCAGTATGCCTTGGACAAGGGTTATGATGTTAAAGGATTTTTAGAGAAATATCCGCGTGTGGCTGAGTTGCCATTTGACTCTGACCGTAAGCTCATGTCAACAGTTCACCCGTTGCCAGATGGTAAATTTCTTGTAGCGGTCAAGGGTGCGCCAGACCAACTCTTGAAACGTTGTGTCCTTCGTGATAAGGCTGGGGATATTGCTCCGATTGATGACAAGGTTACAAACCTCATTCATACAAACAACTCTGAAATGGCCCACCAAGCCTTGCGTGTCCTTGCAGGTGCCTATAAGATTATCGATAGCATTCCAGAAAACCTGACTTCTGAAGAGCTTGAAAATGATTTAATCTTTACTGGTTTGATTGGGATGATTGACCCTGAACGTCCTGAGGCAGCTGAGGCTGTTCGTGTGGCTAAGGAAGCTGGAATTCGTCCAATTATGATTACAGGTGACCACCAAGACACTGCAGAAGCTATTGCCAAACGTTTGGGAATCATCGATGCAAATGATACAGAAGGCCACGTTTTAACTGGCGCTGAACTCAATGAACTGTCAGATGAAGACTTTGAAAAAGTGGTAGGCCAATACTCTGTTTATGCCCGTGTTTCTCCAGAACACAAGGTTCGTATTGTCAAGGCATGGCAAAAACAAGGTAAGGTCGTTGCCATGACAGGTGATGGTGTCAATGATGCGCCAGCTCTGAAAACAGCGGATATCGGTATCGGTATGGGAATCACTGGTACAGAGGTTTCTAAGGGTGCATCTGACATGATCCTTGCAGATGATAACTTTGCGACTATTATCGTTGCAGTGGAAGAAGGACGTAAGGTCTTCTCAAACATTCAAAAGACTATTCAGTATCTACTTTCTGCTAATACTGCTGAAGTATTAACTATCTTCCTATCAACCCTCTTTGGTTGGGACGTCTTGCAGCCAGTTCATCTTTTGTGGATCAACTTGGTAACCGATACTTTCCCAGCTATCGCTCTAGGTGTTGAACCTGCTGAGCCTGGTGTCATGAACCATAAACCACGTGGACGCAAGGCAAGCTTCTTCTCAGGTGGTGTTTTGAGTTCCATCATCTATCAAGGTGTACTCCAAGCAGCTATTGTTATGAGTGTTTATGGTCTTGCTCTTCTTTACCCAGTTCACGTGGGTGACAATCATGCCATTCATGCGGATGCCCTTACTATGGCCTTTGCAACCCTTGGTTTGATTCAGCTCTTCCATGCCTACAATGTCAAGTCTGTTTACCAATCCATCTTGACAGTTGGTCCATTCAAGTCTAAGACCTTTAACTGGTCCATCTTGGTATCCTTCATCCTTCTTATGGCAACCATCGTCGTAGAACCGCTTGAAGGTATCTTCCACGTAACCAAACTAGACTTGTCTCAATGGGGAATCGTTATGGCTGGAAGCTTCTCAATGATTATCATCGTCGAAATCGTTAAATTTATCCAACGTAAACTTGGTTTTGATAAGAATGCGATTTAAAAAGAAAAAGTCATCTTCGGATGGCTTTTTTTGCATTTGAGGGAAAGGGCTTGCAGTTGCCGTCTTTTGTGCTATAATTGCTATAATATAGTAAAAAGCAAGAGGAGTGAGCAGAAGTGGAAAAGAAAATTGTGAAGGATATTTTGTTTTTATCTCAGGTATCTCAGCCGGCAAGTCAGGATGATCTGTATCTCGCCAGAGATTTGCAGGATACACTCTTAGCAAATCGTGAGACTTGTGTCGGTCTGGCTGCCAATATGATTGGGGTGCAGAAGCGCGTGATTATCTTTAATCTTGGCTTGGTTCCTGTGGTCATGTTTAACCCAGTGCTCCTGTCCTCTGAAGGAACTTATGAGACAGAAGAAGGCTGTTTGTCCTTGACAGGTGTGAGACCGACTAAGCGTTATGAAACCATAAGGGTTGCCTATCGTGACAGCAAGTGGCAGGAACAAACCATTACCTTGACAGGCTTCCCAGCCCAGATTTGCCAGCATGAACTGGATCACTTGGAAGGACGAATCATTTAGGAGGAAAGCAAATGAAACGAATAGTCTTTGAACTGCTTTTTATCGCAACGACCTGGTATATCTTTTTACCACCTCTTAATCTGACCAGCTGGGAATTTCTCTTTTTCCTCTGTGGGCATTTGCTAATTGTGGCTATTTTATTTGGCTTTGGCAAGGGAATAAACCTGGTCAAAACAGTTCATGTGCGCCACGGTAAGGCGGAAGATGCTTTAAATCTAGAGGATTTCAAAATCAATCGGTTAGGGAAAATTCTTTTAGCTTCTATTGGAGGAATTCTTCTCTTGGCGGCTTTGGTTTCCTTGGTGACCTCCAGCATTTTTCAGGCTAAAAATTATGCTAATGTAGTCACAGTTACGGAAAAAGACTTTACTGAATTTCCTAAGAGTGATACCAGCAAGGTTCCTATTCTAGATAGAAGCACTGCTGAAAAAATTGGTGACCGCTACTTGGGTTCCCTAACGGATAAGGTATCGCAATACGTGGCGGCAGACACCTATACCCAACTGACGATTGATGGGAAACCTTATCGGGTTACACCGTTAGAATATGCAGACCCTATCAAATGGTTTAACAATCAAGCCAAGGGAATCGGTGAGTACATCAAGGTGGACATGGTAACTGGAAATGCGAATTTGGTGGACTTGAAGACACCAATCAAGTATTCTGACTCGGAGTATTTTAACCGTGATGTCAAACGCCACCTGCGCTTGAAGTACCCAACTAAAATCTTCAAGACTCCATCTTTTGAGGTGGACGATGAGGGCAATCCTTTCTATGTGGCTACAGTTTACCAAAAGCAATTTGGACTTGCGGTTCCCCGTCCTGTTTCAGTCATTATCTTGGATGCCACAAATGGAGAAACCAAGGAATATAGCTTATCAGATGTTCCAGAGTGGGTGGACAGGGTTTATCCAGCTGAGGAAACTATTGAGCAAATCAACTATAACGGTAAGTACAAGGATGGTTTTTGGAATGCCATGATTTCCAAGAAAAACGTGACCCAGACTACCAAGGGATATAATTATTTGTCTATCGGCAATGACATCTACCTCTACACAGGTGTGACATCAGCCAATGCAGATGAAAGTAATCTTGGTTTCATTCTTGAAAATATGCGAACAGGAGAGATCACGAAGTATAGTTTGGCTTCTGCGACCGAAGAATCAGCCCGTGAATCAGCCGAAGGTGCTGTTCAGGAGAAATCCTACAAGGCAACCTTCCCAATCCTCATCAACCTCAATGACAAGCCTCTATACATCATGGGCTTGAAGGACAATGCTGGCTTGGTCAAAGAGTACGCCCTGGTAGACGCAGTCGAGTACCAAAATGTTATCGTAGCTACGACAGTGGAAGAGCTACTCAGTAAGTACGCTAATAAAAACGACCTTGAGATTGATAATGCAACAATAGAAAGCATCAAGGGTGTGGTAGCAGACCTCAGATCAGCTGTTATCAAGGGTGATACCGTCTACTTCTTTAAAGTTGATGGCAAGATTTACAAGGTCAAGGCCTCTGTATCTGATGACCTCCCTTACCTCGAAAATGGTAAAACCTTCGAAGGTCAAGTAGGTAAAGACAATTATCTCAAGACATTTAAAGTGCAGTAAGAAAAACCTCGGTCAAACCGAGGTTTTTCAGATGAATTTCTTGGTTGTGGCTAAAAAATATGCTACACTATCAATATGAAAATTTTAATCCCAACAGCGAAAGAAATGAACACAGATTTGCCAAGTATCGAAGCTGCTCCTTTAAGACTAGAAAGTCAGGCTGTGCTGGATGCCTTGGCTCTCTATTCTGCTAGTCAATTGGAGAGTTTTTACAAGGTATCAGCAGAGAAGGCGGCGGAAGAATTTCAAAATATCCAAGATTTGAAAAGGCAAGCTGCTCAACACTACCCAGCCTTGAATCTATTTGATGGGCTTATGTACCGCCACATTAAGCGAGACAAACTGAACGATGCAGAACAGGCCTATCTTGAAAATCATGTCTTTATTACTTCGGCTTTGTACGGAGTCGTACCAGCCTTGTCACCCATAGCCCCTCACCGTTTGGACTTTTTGATGAAATTAAAGGTCGCTGGTAAGATTTTGAAGAGCCATTGGAAGCAAGCCTATGATGAGGCTGTGAAGCAGGAAGAAATGATTTTCTCTCTATTGTCATCCGAGTTTGAGACTGTATTTTCTAAGGAAATCAGAGAAAAAATGGTGACCTTCAAATTCATGGAGAATAGAGGTGGTCAGCTGAAGATTCACTCAACCATTTCCAAGAAAGCGCGTGGTGCCTTCCTGACAGCGCTGATAGAAAATCAAGTACAAACGGTGGAAGAAGCTCGTCGCTTAAGCTTTGCAGGATTTAACTACCGAGAAGACCTGTCCCAGCCACAGGAATTGGTTTTTGTTAAGGAAGTATAAAAAATAGATATAAGAAAAAAGTCAGCAGAATCATGCTGACTTTTTTCTAGTTTATAAAGTATTGGATATGTGAATCTCATTTGATAAACAGTTAAGATGATTGACCAAATCCATGATTTGGAGGTGGTTTCGGCAAATAAACTTCTTGGTAATTCCTGGAATATAGAAATTAGACACAATGATATCGTAGTCTGTCTGATTTAAAATCTCAGGGCTTGTTTCCAATTCATCCCAAGTATCAAAGGTGAATCGATTGTTACAATAGTATGTAAGCATATCCTTTAAAGTAAGTGATAGGGCGTGGTCAAAGTTACTGATAATCAAAACCTTGATAGGTGGTCGATTTTCTAACAACTGAGTAGAGAGGTTTTCAGCATGGGTTAAGATGGTGTACATCAAGTGTTCCAACTGTTCAGGATGGTCATGCTGTCCAATCGCTTGACGGTATTGAGTCAGTTCTTGACGCGCACTTCCCATAAATTCTGGGAAGTAAACTTCGAATTTTTTAATCGTCAATGCTTTTTGTTCAAATAAGATTGGGGTAGAAAATATTTCCTGTCTTTCAAAGAAAGCAGTGTTGTGTATATGCCAAATAAGCTCATCGCGATTGGTAAAAGTAATCTTATATTGTTTTGATAGGCGTTCTAATATTTGACTCAGTAATTGGTATGAGTATCTTGCCTCACGGTTTTCTTCTATAGAGTTGAAGAATTCTTGAGGATCTAAGAAAATGTTACTTTGAATAAAGGAAATAAAAATTTGAGCAATGATATCTGGAGTGATTTCAAGTCCCAATTTTTCAGAGAAATGGACAAGTATCTCCTCAAAGTTTGGAATACTCGCTAAAATAGGATAGTATTCTTCGTTAAAATGATTGGGTAAGTCGATGAAATGACCATTTTTGATGCGGTAAATACTGATAGCTAACATCAATTTATACATTCTATAAATTGAAAATCGCATTGGATAATTTGTGATTTTATAGAAGAAATCAGCAAATTCTGTTAAGTCCTCTTCAGGGATATCGGGGAAAGGCCAGTCTAGGAAATAATAACGCTCAGAGAAGTATTGGGCAAAAAAGTAACGAATATCGATCTCATTTCCACGTATCTCGGATGGAGTAAAAGATAATTCAATTTGAAACTGAGATGAAAGAACCTTTGTAATATTTCTGCCCAATCGATAGAGGTTGGCATTACTAGAGTGAAGATTTTCTATTGTTCGATAAATAGGTAGCCCCTCATTGAAGAACATATACTCTAGTAATTGAAAAGATTGAGAATTAGCAAGAAAATATTGATAAACATCTTCTACACTAGTGTTAACTTCTAAATCTATCATGATTCCGTTAACAGAAGATTGGATGTCAATAGATGGAAAGGCAAGACGTAATTCATTTAAATCATTTTTTAGAATTCGTTCTGTACATCCTAAATTGTCGGCAAGTTCATGTAATTTCATCCAATTACGATTCTGGATTAAGATCTCCATTAAACGTAGTTGTCTTTGATTTTTTGTGGATAAAAGGTTGCGCATGTAGGTAATTTCCTCCTTAATTCATTATATCATATTATCGTCTAAAGTGTACAAAAATGTTGTAGTAGAAAAAGTGTCTAGATTAAACAGAAAAATTAGAATAATATAAGTGGCTTTTAGATACAAAAAAAAAATATATTAATTGATTAGAAAATATTGATTTATATATCAAATAGTTGTAGAGTGAGAACTATAAAATACTATCTAGGAGTTCACAATGAAACATTCACATAAAAAATCATTTGACTGGTATAGCTTGCAACAAAGATACTCCATTCGGAAATATCACTTTGGTGCAGCGAGTGTTTTGCTCGGAACAGCCTTGGTCTTAGGAACCGCTGCCAATGCGCAAGCAGTACAAGCAGAGGAACATACCCCAGAAGCTACTAACAGTGTTTCTGTCGATAAGGTAGAAGAAGCTACCAAACCAGCAGAAGTTTCTACAGTTAAGAAAGAAACGACCTACGCAGCTCCAACGGTTGCTAATCCAGTAGAAGTAACTCCAGCTAAATCTGAAGATGCTAAAGCACCAGCAGAAAAAGTTGAAGAAGCTAAAATTCAGAGAGAAGAAGTATCTTCTAAAAATGCTGTTGATAAGTCAAAATTATCAGCGGCCCTTTTGCGCGCAGAAAAATTGGAGATTAAACTGTACACTGAAGAAAGTGTAAAGCGTCTTCAATCTAGTATACAATCTGCTAAAGAATTACTAAATAAAGCAGATGTGACAGAATCAGAATTATCTCAAGCAGAGTCTGAACTTCAGGCTGCAGTTATTGCTTTGGAACTTAGAGGGGCGACTACGACTAAAGTTATTGATAAAACTGAAGTAGTGAGCAAAATTGAATCTGCTGAAAAGAAAAATGCAGAATCAAAAGTAGCTGAACAAACTTCTGAAGTAGACAAAGAGTCAGAAGAAAAAGATAAAATTGCCTTAAAACCTGTAAAGGGGCTTCGAGTTGAAGATGCAAAGGCAAATAAAAAAGGCGGGTGGAATATTCCGTTAGATCAAGAAGCACGCTTAAGATTAAAGAGTGCTATTGAGGCTCATGCCGCACAAGGTAGTTCGCGTCGTCGGAAACGTGCTATCGGAGATTTGGATTATACCTTCAAGAAAGTTATGACCCCAGTTAATCCAGGTTTCTACGCAGATGCCAAGAGTGTTGATGAGTTAACAGTTAACCCAGACTATATAAATGAAACAGTTGTCAACGTTTGGTATAAAGACTTAGGTTATATCAATTTAGTCGACAAAGATGGACATTACATCAATTCAAATGGTGAAGTAGTAGAAAATAAAGAAGCGGCTGTCCGTAGACAATACAAAAATGATTTTAATGACACAACAAGAGCAGATGTAACTGAAATTCCTAATGCACCAGTTGGTTGGAAAATTAGTGACAATCAATCTATTCGTGGATATGATGCAGAAACAAAAACTATTGATCCAAACGACGATAATGATTTAGATGCTGTTGGTAAAGACTCTAATGTAGTCATTGAAAAAGAAAATCAAAAAGCTGTCATCCGTTACGTAAGCACTAACGGTAACCGTGTTCTCACAACAGATGAAGTAACAGGTAAGTCAGGAGAAGCCATTGCCTACAGCACAACAAGTCAAATCAATGAATTCAAGAAACAAGGCTATAACCTTGTTAGCGATGAATTCACAGCGGGTGGTGCTAAGGTTTATGACTACGATACAGCACGTGACCAAGTCTACACTGTAACTCTTTCAGAACGTGTTGAACCAGTTAATCCAGATAACCCAACTCCACAACCAAACACACCAGTTAATCCAGGACAACCAGATAGCCCACGTTGGCCAGGAACCGTTGAAAACTTGGATAACAAGGAAAGTGTTAGCCGTACCATCCATTACGTTTACGAAGATGGAAGTAAGGCTAAGGATGATGTAGTTGAAACACTGAACTTCAAACGTTGGAGTCGTATTAACCTAGTGACTGGTCAAATTTTCTTCCAAGACTGGACAACTAATGATGATACGTTTGATAAAGTAGTCTCTCCAACTATCGCAGGTTACACAGCGGATAAATCAGAAATCCCAGCTGTAAGTGGAGTGAAGGCTAAAGACCAAGACCGCGTTGAAACAGTTACTTACCGTAAGGATGTTCAAAAAGCTGTTATCCGTTATGTAAGTACTAATGGTAACCGTGTTCTCACAACAGATGAAGTGACAGGTAAGTCAGGTGAAGCCATTGCCTACAGCACAACAAGTCAAATCACAGAATTCAAGAAACAAGGCTATAAACTTGTTAGCGATGAATTCACATCAGGTGGTGCGAAGGTTTATGACTACGATACAGCACGTGACCAAGTCTACACTGTAACCCTTTCAGAACGTGTTGAACCAGTTAATCCAGATAACCCAACTCCACAACCAAACACACCAGTTAATCCAGGACAACCAGATAGCCCACGTTGGCCAGGAACCGTTGAAAACTTGGATAACAAGGAAAGTGTTAGCCGTACCATCCATTACGTTTACGAAGATGGAAGTAAGGCTAAGGATGATGTAGTTGAAACACTGAACTTCAAACGTTGGAGTCATATTAACCTAGTGACTGGTCATATTGACTTCCAAGACTGGACAACCAATGATGATACGTTTGATAAAGTGGTCTCTCCAACTATCGCAGGTTACACAGCGGATAAATCAGAAATTCCAGCTGTAAGCGGAGTGAAGGCTAAAGACCAAGACCGTGTTGAAACAGTCACTTACCGTAAGGATGCTCAAAAAGCTGTTATTCGTTACGTAAGCACTAACGGTAACCGTGTTCTCACAACAGATGAAGTGACAGGTAAGTCAGGTGAAGCCATTGCCTACAGCACAATAAGTCAAATCAATGAATTCAAGAAACAAGGCTACAACCTTGTTAGCGATGAATTCACAGCAGGTGGTGCTAAGGTTTATGACTACGATACAGCACGTGACCAAGTCTACACTGTAACCCTTTCAGAACGTGTTGAACCAGTTAACCCAGATAACCCAACTCCACAACCAAACACACCAGTCAATCCAGGACAACCAGATAGCCCACGTTGGCCAGCTAGTGTCCATGATTTGGATAACAAGGAAAGTGTTAGCCGTACCATCCATTATGTTTATGAAGACGGAAGCAAGGCTAAGGATGATGTAGTTGAAACACTGAACTTCAAACGTTGGAGTCGTATTAACCTAGTGACTGGTCAGATTTTCTTCCAAGACTGGACAACCAATGATGATACGTTTGATAAAGTGGTCTCTCCAAATATCGCAGGATACACAGCGGATAAATCAGAAATTCCAGCTGTAAGCGGAGTGAAGGCTAAAGACCAAGACCGTGTTGAAACAGTTACTTACCGTAAGGATGCTCAAAAAGCTGTTATCCGTTACGTAAGCACTAACGGTAACCGTGTTCTCACAACAGATGAAGTAACAGGTAAGTCAGGAGAAGCCATTGCCTACAGCACAACAAGTCAAATCACAGAGTTCAAGAAACAAGGCTATAACCTTGTTAGCGATGAATTCACAGCGGGTGGTGCTAAGGTTTATGACTACGATACAGCACGTGACCAAGTCTACACTGTAACCCTTTCAGAACGTGTTGAACCAGTTAACCCAGATAACCCAACTCCACAACCAAACACACCAGTTAATCCAGGACAACCAGATAGCCCACGTTGGCCAGGAACCGTTGAAAACTTGGATAACAAGGAAAGTGTTAGCCGTACCATCCATTACGTTTACGAAGATGGAAGTAAGGCTAAGGATGATGTAGTTGAAACACTGAACTTCAAACGTTGGAGTCGTATTAACCTAGTGACTGGTCATATTGACTTCCAAGACTGGACAACCAATGATGATACGTTTGATAAAGTGGTCTCTCCAACTATCGCAGGTTACACAGCGGATAAATCAGAAATTCCAGCTGTAAGCGGAGTGAAGGCTAAAGACCAAGACCGTGTTGAAACAGTTACTTACCGTAAGGATGCTCAAAAAGCTGTTATCCGTTACGTAAGCACTAACGGTAACCGTGTTCTTACAACAGATGAAGTGACAGGTAAGTCAGGTGAAGCCATTGCCTACAGCACAACAAGTCAAATCACAGAATTCAAGAAACAAGGCTATAAGCTTGTTAGCGATGAATTCACAGCGGGTGGTGCGAAGGTTTATGACTACGATACAGCACGTGACCAAGTCTACACTGTAACCCTTTCAGAACGTGTTGAACCAGTTAACCCAGATAACCCAACTCCACAACCAAACACACCAGTTAATCCAGGACAACCAGATAGCCCACGTTGGCCAGGAACCGTTGAAAACTTGGATAACAAGGAAAGTGTTAGCCGTACCATCCATTACGTTTACGAAGATGGAAGCAAGGCTAAGGATGATGTAGTTGAAACACTGAACTTCAAACGTTGGAGCAATGTCAACTTGGTAACAGGTCATATTGACTTCCAAGACTGGACAACTAATGATGATACGTTTGATAAAGTGGTCTCTCCAAATATCGCAGGTTACACAGCGGATAAATCAGAAATCCCAGCTGTAAGCGGAGTTCAAGCGAAAGACCAAGACCGTGTTGAAACAGTTACTTACCGTAAGGATGCTCAAAAAGCTATTATCCGTTACGTAAGCACTAACGGTAACCGTGTTCTCACAACAGATGAAGTGACAGGTAAGTCAGGTGAAGCCATTGCCTACAGCACAATAAGTCAAATCAATGAATTCAAGAAACAAGGCTACAACCTTGTTAGCGATGAATTCACAGCAGGTGGTGCTAAGGTTTATGACTACGATACAGCACGTGACCAAGTCTACACTGTAACCCTTTCAGAACGTGTCGAACCAGTTAACCCAGATAACCCAACTCCACAACCAAACACACCAGTCAATCCAGGACAACCAGATAGCCCACGTTGGCCAGCTAGTGTCCATGATTTGGATAACAAGGAAAGTGTTAGCCGTACCATCCATTATGTTTATGAAGACGGAAGCAAGGCTAAGGATGATGTAGTTGAAACACTGAACTTCAAACGTTGGAGTCGTATTAACCTAGTGACTGGTCAGATTTTCTTCCAAGACTGGACAACCAATGATGATACGTTTGATAAAGTGGTCTCTCCAAATATCGCAGGATACACAGCGGATAAATCAGAAATTCCAGCTGTAAGCGGAGTGAAGGCTAAAGACCAAGACCGTGTTGAAACAGTTACTTACCGTAAGGATGCTCAAAAAGCTGTTATCCGTTACGTAAGCACTAACGGTAACCGTGTTCTCACAACAGATGAAGTAACAGGTAAGTCAGGAGAAGCCATTGCCTACAGCACAACAAGTCAAATCACAGAGTTCAAGAAACAAGGCTATAACCTTGTTAGCGATGAATTCACAGCGGGTGGTGCTAAGGTTTATGACTACGATACAGCACGTGACCAAGTCTACACTGTAACCCTTTCAGAACGTGTTGAACCAGTTAACCCAGATAACCCAACTCCACAACCAAACACACCAGTTAATCCAGGACAACCAGATAGCCCACGTTGGCCAGGAACCGTTGAAAACTTGGATAACAAGGAAAGTGTTAGCCGTACCATCCATTACGTTTACGAAGATGGAAGTAAGGCTAAGGATGATGTAGTTGAAACACTGAACTTCAAACGTTGGAGTCGTATTAACCTAGTGACTGGTCATATTGACTTCCAAGACTGGACAACCAATGATGATACGTTTGATAAAGTGGTCTCTCCAACTATCGCAGGTTACACAGCGGATAAATCAGAAATTCCAGCTGTAAGCGGAGTGAAGGCTAAAGACCAAGACCGTGTTGAAACAGTTACTTACCGTAAGGATGCTCAAAAAGCTGTTATCCGTTACGTAAGCACTAACGGTAACCGTGTTCTTACAACAGATGAAGTGACAGGTAAGTCAGGTGAAGCCATTGCCTACAGCACAACAAGTCAAATCACAGAATTCAAGAAACAAGGCTATAAGCTTGTTAGCGATGAATTCACAGCGGGTGGTGCGAAGGTTTATGACTACGATACAGCACGTGACCAAGTCTACACTGTAACCCTTTCAGAACGTGTTGAACCAGTTAACCCAGATAACCCAACTCCACAACCAAACACACCAGTTAATCCAGGACAACCAGATAGCCCACGTTGGCCAGGAACCGTTGAAAACTTGGATAACAAGGAAAGTGTTAGCCGTACCATCCATTACGTTTACGAAGATGGAAGCAAGGCTAAGGATGATGTAGTTGAAACACTGAACTTCAAACGTTGGAGCAATGTCAACTTGGTAACAGGTCATATTGACTTCCAAGACTGGACAACTAATGATGATACGTTTGATAAAGTGGTCTCTCCAACTATCGCAGGTTACACAGCGGATAAATCAGAAATTCCAGCTGTAAGCGGAGTGAAGGCTAAAGACCAAGACCGTGTTGAAACAGTTACTTACCGTAAGGATGCTCAAAAAGCTGTTATCCGTTACGTAAGCACTAACGGTAACCGTGTTCTTACAACAGATGAAGTGACAGGTAAGTCAGGTGAAGCCATTGCCTACAGCACAACAAGTCAAATCACAGAATTCAAGAAACAAGGCTATAAGCTTGTTAGCGATGAATTCACAGCGGGTGGTGCGAAGGTTTATGACTACGATACAGCACGTGACCAAGTCTACACTGTAACCCTTTCAGAACGTGTTGAACCAGTTAACCCAGATAACCCAACTCCACAACCAAACACACCAGTTAATCCAGGACAACCAGATAGCCCACGTTGGCCAGGAACCGTTGAAAACTTGGATAACAAGGAAAGTGTTAGCCGTACCATCCATTACGTTTACGAAGATGGAAGCAAGGCTAAGGATGATGTAGTTGAAACACTGAACTTCAAACGTTGGAGCAATGTCAACTTGGTAACAGGTCATATTGACTTCCAAGACTGGACAACTAATGATGATACGTTTGATAAAGTGGTCTCTCCAACTATCGCAGGTTACACAGCGGATAAATCAGAAATCCCAGCTGTAAGCGGAGTTCAAGCGAAAGACCAAGACCGTGTTGAAACAGTTACTTACCGTAAGGATGCTCAAAAAGCTATTATCCGTTACGTAAGCACTAACGGTAACCGTGTTCTCACAACAGATGAAGTGACAGGTAAGTCAGGTGAAGCCATTGCCTACAGCACAATAAGTCAAATCACAGAATTCAAGAAACAAGGCTACAACCTTGTTAGCGATGAATTCACAGCAGGTGGTGCTAAGGTTTATGACTACGATACAGCACGTGACCAAGTCTACACTGTAACCCTTTCAGAACGTGTCGAACCAGTTAACCCAGATAACCCAACTCCACAACCAAACACACCAGTCAATCCAGGACAACCAGATAGCCCACGTTGGCCAGCTAGTGTCCATGATTTGGATAACAAGGAAAGTGTTAGCCGTACCATCCATTATGTTTATGAAGACGGAAGCAAGGCTAAGGATGATGTAGTTGAAACACTGAACTTCAAACGTTGGAGTCGTATTAACCTAGTGACTGGTCAGATTTTCTTCCAAGACTGGACAACCAATGATGATACGTTTGATAAAGTGGTCTCTCCAAATATCGCAGGATACACAGCGGATAAATCAGAAATTCCAGCTGTAAGCGGAGTGAAGGCTAAAGACCAAGACCGTGTTGAAACAGTTACTTACCGTAAGGATGCTCAAAAAGCTATTATCCGTTACGTAAGCACTAACGGTAACCGTGTTCTCACAACAGATGAAGTGACAGGTAAGTCAGGAGAAGCCATTGCCTACAGCACAATAAGTCAAATCAATGAATTCAAGAAACAAGGCTACAACCTTGTTAGCGATGAATTCACAGCGGGTGGTGCTAAGGTTTATGACTACGATACAGCACGTGACCAAGTCTACACTGTAACCCTTTCAGAACGTGTCGAACGTGTAACACCGAAAGATCCTAAACCACAACCAAACACCCCAGTCAATCCAGGACAACCAAATACACCAAATTGGCCACGTACTGTCGAGAGAATGGAGAAATTGACTCAAACAATAACTCGTCGTATCAACTTCCGTTACCTTAAAAATGGAAAAGCTGCATATGGAACGATTGATCAACATATCAGCTATGAAAGAAATGCTCTTGTGAATTTGGTTTCTGGTGATATCAATTATGAACAATGGAAGATTACTGGTATTAAAAACCAAGATGTTGTAGCTCCAGTAGCATCTCAACCATCAGCTACAACTCCTACAGTAGCAAATAACAGTGTAACAAGAGTTGTAAGATCATCTAGTGTAAGACTAGCTTTATCTCCACAAGTTACTAATTCTCAAGAGTCTCCATTAGGCTTAACTGTGACAGAAAATGGTGAGCGTTCAGTACGTCGTTCATCAAGAGGTAAACGTGCCACTGTAGCAGAGCCAGATAGTTCAACTAATTCAGAAGCTGATTCATCTGTTAATGCAGTGTTCAAAGCAGTACGAACTCCTATTACACCAAAATTCTATGCTACTGTGAATAAAGTAGGAACGATGGAGGTTAACCCAAATTCTCCTCAAGATACAGAAGTTAATGTTGACTTGAAAGAAATGGGACGTATTGTAGCAGTCAATAATAAAGGACAATATATCAATG